>NZ_VWXC01000025.1:0-74755 GCF_011752685.1 Candidatus Pantoea communis | reverse complement strand
TGTCTGATAAATTGTTAAAGAGCGGTGCAATCAGCGCCTTAAGCTGCTGTTGCGAGGTGGCGTATATTACGCTTTCCTCCTTCAGAGTCAAACACTTTTTTCAGCGTTTTTCTCCGGCGGGATGAATCACTTCACTCCCTGCTGAACCGTCTGCGTTGCCGCTTTGCCGTCTCAGTGGATGCGCATTATAGGGATCCGGATTTTTTGCACAACCCCTTTTTTCGATCTTTTTAATCGACTGATGAGTTTTCAATCTTTTCGCTGAGATCGCGAGCGATCCGCTCAAAAATCATCTTGTTTGCCAGCCTGATAAGCCGCAGGCTAGGGGTAAAAGTGCAAAAGGAGAAAGATCATGTCTGTAGCCCTACGACCCTATAAGAACCATTTTCCACAAATCGGCGATCGCGTAATGATCGATCGCAGTAGCGTAGTGGTGGGTGAAGTGCAGCTCGCCGACGATGTCAGCATCTGGCCACTGGTTGCTATTCGCGGTGATGTGAACAAAGTTGTGATAGGTAAAAGAAGCAATATTCAGGACGGCAGCGTTTTGCACGTCACGCATAAATCCACCAGCAACCCGGAAGGGCACCCTTTAGTGATTGGTGAAGACGTGACTGTAGGCCATAAAGCAATGCTGCACGGCTGTCATATCAGCGATCGCGTGCTGGTTGGAATGGGATCGATTTTGCTGGATGGCGTGTTTGTTGAAGAGGATGTCATGATCGGAGCGGGTAGTCTGGTTCCTCCGGGTAAAAGACTGGAAAGCGGCTACCTCTATTTAGGCAGCCCGGTTAAACAGATCCGCCCATTAAGTGAGGCGGAAATCGCAGGTCTACTCTACTCATCTAACAATTATGTTGGCTGGAAAGATGAATACCTCGCTCAGGAGAGCCAGATCCAACCTTGATCATCGATCTCATCCTGCCGGATAAGCGCTTCCGCTTCTTCTTCCAGATCCCAGCGATGCGCGCTAAACAGCGCCATCGCTGCACCCATTCCGAATCGATCCTCTAATGCGTCAGGCTTGATGGCGCAGGTTAAACACATTCCATGCACCAACACCGGAAAGACGATCGCTCCCCGTTCCTCGTCCCAACTTTCACGATCGGGAAAATGGATCGCCTGATTCACTCCTTCATTGCCTGCTTTAATTGAGCAATGACGGGGGTAATTTCTGGCATCACGCCATGCCACAGTTGGAAAGCATGTGCCGCTTGTCCCACTAGCATGCCCAATCCATCTGCCAGCTGGTCCGCGCCGTGCTGCTGACACCACAACAGGAAAGGCGTCAGCCCTTGCTGATAGAACATGTCATAGCAGCGCGTTTGAGAGGTAACTAATGACTCTGGCAATGGCGGTACTTTACCCTCAACGCCACTGGAAGTAGCATTGATGATCAGATCAAATGACTGGCCGGAGAGCTCAGTAAAACTGCTCGCCTGGATATCCCCACTATGTTGGAAGATGTTTGCCAGTTCTTCAGCGCGTGCAACCGTCCGGTTGACCACCACCACCGAACATCCAAAGGAAAGCAGAGGAAGGATCACACCACGTGCTGCACCACCGGCTCCCACCAATAAAATGCGGTCACCGGAGCGGATCAAATTCAATCGTTCCAGATCGCTTAGCAGACCAATCCCATCGGTGTTGTCACCAAAGACCGAGCCATCTGCTTTTTTCTTTAATGTGTTAACCGCCCCAGACAGGGCTGCACGTTCACTCAGTTCATCGGCCAATTCCCACGCCTGCTGTTTAAACGGCAGTGTGACATTCGCCCCTTTTCCACCGGAGGCAAAAAAGTCGCTAATTGACTGAGTGAATCCCTCTAGCGGTGCACAAACCCGACCATAGGAGTGCGCGATTCCCGTCTGCTCAGCAAAAAGGCTATGAATCACAGGTGACTTACTGTGTGCAATGGGATGGCCAAAAACGGCAAAGTGTTCCATAAATTAGCCCTGACGAATAAGTTCGCCGCTGATAACGTCGCGAATTTCAGAAGGATTTAATCGCCCGCCCGTTGCAGCATGCAATACGGGGAATTGAGCGCCGAATTGCTGGGCAACTACATCAGCATTGCGACACGGCGCCTCGCCGGAAAGATTCGCGCTGGTTGACACCAGGGGTTTGCCAAAGCCACGACAGAGTGCCTGCACATCCGGATGATCGCTAACGCGGATAGCCAGCGAATCGAAACGACCTGTTAACCAGCGCGGCGTATGCGGTGTTGCCGGCACCACATAAGTCACCGGCCCAGGCCAGCTCGCGAACATACGCTCACGTTGCAGTACTGTGAGTTCGCGGTCGGCGATGTAGGGTTCCAGTTGCGCATAATCGGCTGCAATCAGAATAAGCCCTTTTTCAACTGGACGCTGTTTGAGTGCCAATAAGGCCATGACGGCGCTTTCGCTATCGGGATCGCAACCTAAACCAAACACGGCTTCTGTTGGATAGGCAATAACGGCCTGCTGCTGTAGTTGCTCGATGCAAAACTCGAGACTTCCGGGGGCATACGGTTTTTGCTTCATGGTGGTTATTCGTCCTGGGCGATGAGCTTGCCACAGCGTTTGCTGGCGCATAAGCGCTTCATGCCTTGTGCGGTTTTCTTCTCTATTAATAGGGGGAACTGGCAATGCGGGCAGACACCTTCAACCGGCGTTGCATTGATCGCAAACTGGCAATCGGGGTAACGGTCGCAGGAATGAAAAGTCTTGCCATAGCGCGAACGGCGCTGCACCAGCTTTCCGTTCTGACATTGGGGACAGGCAATCGCGGTCTCGTCGGGCTTATCGATAGTTTCTGTGTAATCACATTCCGGATAGTGGCTACAACCAACAAACATCCCAAATCGCCCCTGACGCAGAACTTTATCTGCGCCGCACTGAGGACACGCGTGCCCTTCCAGCACTTTAACGATATGCCCATCGGCCTGATTTTTCAGGGGACGAACATAATCACAGGTTGGATAATTCACACAGCCAAGAAACGGGCCGTGTTTACCACTGCGTATTACTAAATCTGCCCCGCAAGCGGGGCAGGGATCGTGTTTACGCACAGAAAATAGTGCTGATTTACTCATATTTCCGGATGCATTAATCGCAAATTAATGCAGCATACCTTCATTGACGTCGAATAACAGTTCTTCCATCTGCTGATAAGCGTTTTCACATCCAGGGATGTTAAACAGCACCATCAGCACCACCCATTTGAGATCTTCAAGATCAAATTCCTGAGTATCAAGAGCCGTGACCCGTTCGATGACCATCTCGCGCGTTTCCATATTCAGCACCTGAACTTGTTCCAGGAACAAAATAAAACCGCGACAATCAGCATCAAGACGCTGGCATTCCTCGTCCGTATAAATTCGCATTGAGAGCGGATCTGCGGCCAATTGTACAGGCGCCACCAGACCATCCTGATAGTCCGCTAAACGTTCAAGCCAATTCAACGCATTGTAGATATCTTCACGATGAAAACCCGCATCGGCCAAATCATCGGTCAATTTATCCTGGTCAACACGCATTTCAGCTTCGTTGTGGATATAGGTCTCAAACAAGTACATAAGTACGTCGAACATGGCATGCCCTCCTCAATCGGACATAGCCGCCGGGTACAGCTGCGATCCATCCTGCTAACTCCAGCTCCAGCAACTGGGCTGCGATAACTGGCACAGGTTGGCCGGCACGTTCAGCGACGACGTCAACAGGTGTAACCTCATCACCTACGTTAGCCAACACGCTTGCAAATGGCAATGGAACATCGTCACTGTCTTGTGAATATATTGTTTCTGAAGTGGTTGCCGGCAGCCATTGCAATGTGGAATGCAAATCTTCAAGGATGTTATTTGGATGGGCAACCAACAGTGCCCCCTGCTGAATCAACCAATGCGTACCTTCACTGCCATCATTACCCAATGCTCCGGGTAATGCATAAACATTGCGGTTTTGTTCCAGCGCGCAGCGAGCCGTGACCAGCGAACCGCTTTTCAGTGAAGCCTCAACGACCAGCACTCCCTGACTTAACCCACTGATGATGCGGTTACGGCGCGGAAAATTCACCGCATGTGGCGCCATATCAAGAGGAAATTCAGAGACTAAAGCCCCTTCGTTATCCATGATCGCCTGCGCCAGCGACTGATGGCTTTTGGGGTAGATATGTTGCAAGCCGCTGCCCAGCACTGCGATTGTTTTTCCACTTGCGTCCAAGGCTGCACGGTGTGCAACGCCATCAATACCGCGAGCCAGTCCGCTAGTGATGGTTAACCCACTGAGTGCAAGTTGCTGTGTAAACCATGTGCCCCACTCTTTGCCATAGTGGGAACAGTGCCGACTGCCCACCACAGCTAATTGCGGTGTCTGTAAAACGGAGAGGTGCCCAGCCACATAGAGCAATGAGGGGCGTTGACTGATTTCTGCTAGCAACGCTGGATAATCAGCATCTATACAGGAGACTAAATGATGATGAGGTTGATCCAGCCACTGTAACGTGCGCGCCAGTTGCCGTGGGCAATAATCGTTAAACTGTTGGCGCTGCAATTCATTCAAACCATGGCTGTGCAGTAATTCGTCATCGACGGCAGCACCGTTTTGCAAATTCCGCGCGAGATTCACTACGCGATGCCGGCGCAGGCCTTTAACATTTGCCAGCCGGAGTATCCCTTCCACTCGCTCCACGCGTCCATCCTTAAGCCCGCTCACATGCGGTGCAATGCTGTCAATCAGGCCACAAAAAGTCTACAATATGAGGTAGTAATCTTTTCTTTAACGCATACAGATCTGGATATTTATGTCAGTTTTGCAGGTATTACATTTCCCTGATGATCGCCTTCGCAAAATCGCTGCGCCGGTGGCTACCGTAAACGCAGACGTTCAGCGCATTGTCGATGACATGTTTGAAACCATGTACGCCGAAGAAGGCATTGGCTTAGCGGCCACTCAGGTCGACATTCATCAACGCATCATTGTTATCGATGTTTCTGAAAATCGAGACGAACGTCTGGTGTTGATTAACCCGGAACTGCTGGAAAAAAGCGGTGAAACCGGTATTGAAGAGGGCTGCCTCTCAATCCCTGAACAGCGTGCCTTTGTCCCGCGTGCGGAATGGGTCAAAGTCCGTGCGCAGGATCGTGACGGTAAGAGCTTCGAGCTGGAAACGGATGGTCTGCTGGCGATTTGTATCCAGCATGAAATCGATCATCTGGATGGCAAGCTGTTTATCGATTATCTGTCGCCGCTGAAGCGTCAGCGCATCAAACAGAAACTGGAAAAGCTGGCCCGCATGAACGCACGCGAAGCCTGAGTACTAACAGAAGGTTAAACTGTGTCTGCATCGCTAAAGATTATCTTTGCCGGTACACCTGACTTTGCAGCGCGTCATCTCGACGCGCTGCTTGCTTCTGAGCATCAGGTAGTTGGCGTATTTACTCAGCCCGACCGTCCATCAGGACGCGGTAATAAACTCACTCCAGGCCCTGTCAAAGTGTTGGCACAGGCACATGATGTTCCCGTGTTCCAGCCAAAATCGCTAAAACCTGAAGATAATCAGCAACTGGTTGCTGACCTGCAAGCCGATATCATGGTGGTGGTGGCTTATGGCCTGATTCTGCCGAAGGCGGTTCTCGATATGCCGCGACTCGGTTGCATCAATGTCCATGGTTCACTGTTGCCACGCTGGCGCGGCGCTGCGCCCATTCAGCGTTCGCTCTGGGCTGGCGACAGCGAAACCGGCGTGACCATTATGCAGATGGATGTGGGTCTGGATACGGGTGACATGCTGCATAAGCTCTCCTGTCCTATCACGCCTGAAGACACCAGCGCATCACTGTATGACAAGCTGGCCGAGCTTGGGCCACAAGGTATGCTGGATACACTCGATCTGCTTGCCAGCGGCAAAGCTCAGCCTGAAGTGCAGGATGAAGCGCTGGTTTCTTACGCTGAGAAGTTGAGTAAAGAAGAGGCGCGTCTTGATTGGTCACTTTCTGCTGCACAGCTTGAGCGCTGCATTCGTGCCTTTAATCCCTGGCCGGTGAGTTTCTTCCTGATCGAGGATCAACCCGTCAAAGTGTGGCAGGCTAGCGTTCTACCTCATCAGAACAAACAGCCGGGCGAAGTCATCCATGCTGATAAAAATGGCATTCAGATTGCCACCGCTGACGGCGTACTCAATCTACTTTCGCTGCAGCCTGCGGGTAAGAAAGCCATGTCCGCGCAAGATCTGCTGAATTCGCGTCGTGAATGGTTTGCCACTGGCACCCTTCTGGCCTGATCTCCAGCCCGGTTTAACCGGGCTTTTTTGTTTGATGAATGAATATGAAAAAAGCAACTAACCTGCGTAGTCTCGCCGCGCAACTGATTGAACGCGTGGTAGATAAAGGTGAATCGCTCAGTGCCATTCTGCCTGGCGCGCAAAAAACATTGGCTGATAAAGATGGCGCGCTGTTGCAGGAACTCTGCTTTGGCGTAATGCGCACTCTGCCACAACTGGAAGCGCTGATTGGCAAACTGATGGAGCGCACGTTAACGGGAAAGCAGCGCGTACTGCATTACCTGATAATGGTTGGGTTGTATCAGTTGCTGTACACGCGCGTGCCAGCACATGCCGCACTGGCCGAAACGGTTGCCGGTGCAGAAGTCCTGAAGCGTACGGCGCTGAAGGGATTGATTAACGGTGTGCTGCGTCAGTTCCAGCGTCAGCAAGAGGAACTGGTTGCTGCAGTGGATCAAGGCCCACAGCGCTACTGGCATCCCGGTTGGTTACTTAAGCGTTTGCAGACAGCCTGGCCAGATCAATGGCAGCAGATCGTTGACGCCAATAATCAGCGACCGCCGATGTGGTTGCGCGTCAATCGCCAGCACCATAGCCGTGATGCGTGGCTGAACCTGTTACAGGCTGAAGACAAAGCAGCCTTCCCCGCCGATGCGCCGGATGCTCTGCGCCTTGAATCCCCTGCTCCTGTCAGTCAGTTACCGGGCTTCGATCAAGGATGGGTGACAGTACAAGATTTGTCTGCACAGCGCTGTGCTCTGCTGCTGGAGCCACAAAATAATGAAGCCATTCTCGATCTCTGCGCAGCGCCTGGCGGCAAGACCACGCATATTCTGGAAATCGCCCCTCATGCAAACGTGCTGGCCGTGGATATTGATCAACAACGTTTGACTCGCGTGCATGAAAATCTGCAGCGCCTGGGTATGCAAGCCGAAGTGCGTCAGGGCGATGGCCGGACACCTGCAGAGTGGTGCGGCGACCAGCAATTTGACCGTATTCTGCTGGATGCACCTTGTTCTGCAACCGGAGTGATTCGACGTCACCCTGATATCAAATGGTTGCGCCGCGATCGTGATATCCCAGAACTGGCTGCACTGCAGCGCGAAATCCTCAATGCAGTTTGGCCACGTTTGAAATCCGGCGGCACGATGATTTACGCGACCTGCTCGATTCTGCCCGAAGAAAACCATCAGCAGATCGCGGCCTTTCTGGCTGAGCACGATGATGCCGACGCTGAGCCGCTGCCCGAAGGCCAAATCAACGGGTGGCAAGTCTTCCCGAGCGTTGATGGCGGTGACGGATTCTTTTACGCTAAGTTGATAAAGAAATAGTTCGGCGCATTCTGACAAGAGCGATTCAACGATGAAAATTATTATCCTCGGCGCCGGGCAGGTTGGCGGCACACTTGCTGAAAACCTGGTGGGCGAAAATAACGACATCACTGTTGTTGATACGGATGCCACCCGTCTGCGCGCGTTGCAGGACAAATTTGACCTGCGCGTGGTGCACGGCCATGGTTCCCATCCACGTATATTGCGCGAAGCCGGTGCTGAAGATGCAGATATGCTGGTTGCTGTCACCAGTTCCGACGAAACCAACATGATTGCCTGTCAGATTGCCTATTCGCTTTTCAATACGCCGAACCGAATTGCCCGTATTCGCGCGGCGGAATATTTGCGCGATGCCGAAAAGCTGTTTGTACCGGAAGCCGTACCTATCGATCATTTGATTTCACCGGAACAGTTGGTTATCGACAACATCTATCGCCTGATTCAGTATCCTGGCGCACTGCAGGTAGTTAACTTTGCCGAAGGGAAAGTGAGCCTTGCAGTAGTTAAAGCCTATTACGGTGGGCCACTGGTTGGTAACCCGTTGTCCATTTTGCGTGAACATATGCCGCATATTGATACACGCGTAGCGGCTATTTTCCGTCAGGACCGCCCTATTCGCCCTCAGGGTTCCACGATTGTCGAAGCGGGTGATGAAGTCTTCTTTATTGCCGCGAGCCAGCATATACGCGCGGTAATGAGCGAAATGCAGCGCCTTGAGAAACCCTACAAGCGCATTATGCTGGTCGGCGGCGGCAACATCGGTTTTGGTTTGGCCCAGCGGTTGGAAAAACAGTACAGCGTGAAGTTGATTGAACGTAATCAACAACGCGCAGCAGAACTGGCTGAGCGTCTGCACGACACCGTGGTGTTTTATGGTGATGCTTCAGATCAGGAGTTGCTCGCCGAAGAACATGTTGATCAGGTGGATCTTTTCATCGCCGTCACCAATGACGACGAAGCCAACATTATGTCGGCCATGCTCGCAAAGAAGATGGGAGCGAAAAAGGTCATGGTTTTGATCCAGCGTCGTGCTTATGTCGATCTGGTTCAGGGTAGCGTGATCGATATTGCCATCTCTCCGCAGCAGGCCACCATTTCCGCCCTGCTTGGTCACGTGCGCAAGGCAGATATTGTTGGCGTCTCCTCACTGCGACGTGGCATTGCCGAAGCCATTGAAGCTATTGCGCACGGTGAAGAGACCACTTCCCGTGTAGTGGGTCGTTTAATTGAAGATATCAAACTACCGCCGGGTACGATTATTGGCGCTGTCGTACGTGGCGATGAAGTGATCATTGCTAACGACAACGTACGTATTGAACAGGGCGATCATGTCATTATGTTCCTGACAGATAAGAAGTTTGTCCCCGATGTTGAACGTCTCTTCCAGCCAAGTCCTTTCTTCCTCTAAATCGCCGCGGGCGTTTGCCCGCCGTGATAATTTTGCTTAATCCGCTGTTATCATGGCAATTGCACAAAGGTTTGTTAGACTTTAGCCATTGGCCAAGGCAAGGAGATAACAATGAGTTTATTCAAAGAGTTTCGTGATTTTGCAATGCGTGGGAACGTGGTGGATTTGGCAGTCGGTGTGATTATCGGTGCCGCTTTCGGCAAGATTGTTTCATCACTGGTCGCGAATATCATCATGCCACCACTGGGATTACTGATTGGCGGAGTCGATTTTAAACAGTTTAAGTGGGTCCTAAAACCGGCCGAGGGTGATGTACCTGCTGTCGTAATGGAATACGGTAACTTTATTCAAACCATTTTTGATTTTGTCATCGTTGCCTTTGCCATCTTTATGGCCATTAAGCTGATGAACAAGCTGTATCAGAAGAAAGAAGTTGAAAAACCAGCGCCAAAACCAACCAACGAAGAAGTGTTGCTCACTGAAATTCGCGATCTGTTGAAACAGCAGAACAGCGATAAACTGTGATAAAAAAGCCGCCAAGTCCAGGCGGCTTTTTTGTCTGTAAAGCAGAAGGCCAGTGATAAACTTTTCTGCTTATCACTGGCCTCCCAGTTTCTACCCTTCGCATGTTTATCTTTACGTCGGTAGCTGCCTTTCCCTTTCTGATTCTGTTCAACTCGCTGACGAAACAGCGGATCATGCAACAGTGCCTCCAAAGCGTTATCGTTAATCTTGCCTTTGCGATGCTGATAGCGACTCATAGTGTCCTCCGGTTAATAATGGCGCAACTATAGGCTTTCCTGAGTGAAATTCAATCCTTGCTACAACAAATTTCCACCTGCGGCTCTTCACCTTTTTCCAGCGCTTCAAGAATAGAACAGCAGGCACTGCTATGCAGATCCCCGCAACAGGTCGCGGCTAAACGCTCTAATGAGCGCTGAATGGTTTGCAACTCGGCAATCATGCCATTCACTTCATCCAGACGCCTGGCCACGATCGCTTTGGACTCCTGGCAGGTATGGTGCTCGGGATCGATACGGATCGATAACAAACCGCGGATCGAATCCAGGCTGAAACCGAGCTGACGCCCATAGCGGATAAAGCGTAAGCGCTGAAGATCATCATCATTATAGAGACGGAATCCGCCTTCAGTGCGAATCTCATGATCCATCATTTGCTGCTTTTCATAAAAACGTATGGTGTCAGGCGTAACGTCAGCAAGTTTAGCCAGCTGGCCAATTTTATACATGTTACTTCTCCTGAAGCATGCGGTGTCGAATGGCACCGCCATATTCACCACGTAAAAAATCTGTGCTCATTCCTGCCTGCTGTAACTTCATCTCCAGCAGGGTTAATCTTTTTTTGAGTTCACTGGCTTGATGATCGTCAGGATCCAAAAGCTGTAAAAGATCGTTGAGTTGCACAGCTTCGCGGCGCATTTCAAGTTCAGGGGGTAAAAAACCTGAGTTTTTCAGTAATCGATATGCCGTACGTAACTCAGGCGGCACGCCACTTTCGTCTTCGAGCTGTAAAGGTGCACCTTCACCTGGTAGATTACTCAGTTCACCTTTTTCCTGCGCGGCGCGTATCTGCTGTTCTACCAGCTGGTCAATTAACCACATTATGAACCTCTACGACTTACAACAGCGTTCAGCATAGCGAAAGATGGGGGGATGGGGAATTGGAGACAATAAAAAACCCGCCGAAGCGGGTTTTCTACGTTACTGCAAATTACTCTGCAGCAGCTTCTGCTTGAGCTTCTGGACGATCAACCAGCTCGATGTAAGCCATCGGAGCGTTGTCACCAGCACGGAAGCCACACTTCAGAATACGAGTGTAACCACCGGCACGGCTCGCGAAACGCGGGCCCAGCTCGTTAAACAGTTTTGCCACGATCTCGTTATCACGAGTGCGGGCGAATGCCAGACGACGATTAGCTACGCTGTCGGTCTTGGCAAGAGTAATCAGCGGCTCAACTACGCGACGCAGTTCTTTGGCTTTCGGCAGAGTCGTTTTGATGATCTCGTGACGAACCAGAGAACCGGCCATGTTGCGGAACATAGCCTGACGATGGCTGCTGTTGCGGTTCAGTTGACGACCACTCTTACGATGGCGCATGACCTTATCCTTCTCAGTGAAACCTTAACCTGTGATCTGATTATTCATCAGCAATGCTTGCTGGTGGCCAGTTTTCCAGGCGCATGCCCAGAGACAAACCACGTGAAGCGAGCACATCTTTAATCTCAGTAAGAGATTTTTTACCAAGGTTAGGCGTTTTAAGCAGCTCAACCTCGGTACGCTGTACCAGATCACCGATGTAGTGGATAGCTTCTGCCTTGAGGCAGTTAGCAGAGCGGACAGTCAATTCCAGATCGTCAACAGGGCGCAGCAGGATCGGATCGAATTCTGGTTTCTCTTCTTTCACTTCCGGCTGACGTACATCACGTAAGTCAACGAAAGCTTCCAGTTGTTCTGCCAGGATGGTAGCCGCACGACGAATCGCCTCTTCAGGATCGATTGTGCCGTTGGTTTCCATTTCGATGACCAGCTTGTCCAGGTCGGTGCGCTGTTCTACACGCGCTGCTTCAACATTGTAGGCGATACGGTCTACAGGGCTGTAGCAAGCGTCAACCAACAGACGGCCGATTGGGCGCTCATCTTCTTCCGAATGAATTCGGGCAGAAGCCGGCACATAACCACGACCACGCTGAACTTTGATACGCATGCTAATAGATGCGTTTTCATCGGTCAGATGGCAGATCACATGCTGTGGCTTGACGATTTCGACATCACCGTCGTGGGTGATATCGGCTGCAGTCACAGGGCCAATGCCAGATTTATTCAAAGTAAGGATGACTTCATCTTTACCCTGAACTCTTACCGCCAGCCCTTTCAGATTGAGCAGGATTTCCAGGATATCTTCCTGTACGCCCTCTTTGGTGGAGTACTCGTGGAGCACGCCATCGATCTCAACCTCGGTCACCGCGCAACCCGGCATGGAAGAAAGCAGAATACGGCGCAGTGCGTTGCCAAGAGTATGGCCAAAGCCACGCTCTAACGGCTCAAGGGTCACCTTGGCGTGCGTCGAACTCACTTGCTCGATATCTACCAGGCGCGGTTTTAGAAACTCTGTCACAGAACCCTGCATTGTGTCCTCTCTTTGGTACTAAGCTTTACTTAGAGTAAAGCTCGACGATCAGGTGTTCGTTAATGTCCGCAGACAGATCAGTACGTTCAGGAATACGCTTGAACACACCTTCCATCTTAGTCGCATCAACTTCCAGCCAGGTTGGCTTTTCACGCTGCTCAGCCAGCTCCAGAGCGGCCTTCACGCGAGATTGCTGTTTGGCTTTCTCACGGATGCTAACGACATCATTCGGAGATACCTGATAAGAAGCGATGTTAACAACGCGACCGTTCACCAGGATAGATTTATGGCTAACCAGCTGACGTGCTTCTGCACGAGTGGCACCAAAGCCCATACGGTAAACAACGTTATCCAGACGACCTTCCAGCAGAGCCAACAGGTTTTCACCGGTGTTGCCTTTCAGACGTGCTGCTTCTTTGTAGTAGTTACGGAACTGACGCTCAAGCACGCCGTACATACGACGAACTTTCTGCTTCTCACGTAACTGACCGCCGTAGTCAGACAGACGCGGTTTACGCGCACCGTGCTGGCCAGGTGGTTGTTCAATTTTGCACTTGGTATCGATCGCGCGAACGCCAGACTTAAGGAATAAGTCGGTGCCCTCACGACGGCTCAGCTTGAGCTTAGGACCCAAATATCTTGCCATTTTCTTTCTCCAACTAACCTAAAAACGGGCGCGTTAAACGCGACGTTTTTTCGGCGGACGACAACCGTTGTGAGGGATTGGAGTCACATCAGTAATATTAGTGATGCGGAAACCAGCAGCGTTCAGAGCACGAATTGTTGATTCGCGACCTGGACCTGGACCCTTAACCATAACTTCCAGATTCTTAATACCGTAATCTTTCACTGCTTCTGCACAGCGCTCTGCAGCTACCTGAGCAGCAAACGGAGTAGATTTACGTGAACCGCGGAAACCGGAACCACCGGCGGTTGCCCAACCCAGTGCGTTACCCTGACGATCAGTGATGGTAACGATGGTGTTGTTAAAAGATGCATGGACATGAGCCACGCCATCTGAGACTTGCTTTCTTACACGCTTGCGTGCACGAACTGGTGCCTTTGCCATTATTTACTCACCCCGATTATTTCTTGATCGGTTTACGCGGACCCTTACGGGTACGTGCATTGGTCTTAGTACGCTGACCGCGAACTGGCAGACCACGACGATGGCGTAAACCACGATAGCAACCAAGGTCCATCAGACGCTTGATGCTCAGGGTGATTTCACGGCGCAGATCACCTTCAACAACGAATTTACCAACTGCTTCACGCAGCTGTTCAATTTGTTCTTCAGACAGCTCTCTGATCTTAACATTTTCAGCGATACCCGTTGAAGCGCAGATGGCTTTAGAACGGGTCTTGCCGATACCGAAGATCGAAGTTAATGCGATTACGGTATGTTTTTGATCAGGAATGTTAATGCCTGCTATACGGGCCACTATGCACTCCTATAATTAAATAAATGCGTCCCATGCTGAAAAGCCCGTTTTCAGGATACTCAAATGGTAACGCATCGACATACAAAAGATTGGCTGGCTAATCTAGCCAGCTCAACCCGACTTTGCAAGAAAAATATGTGACAATATCAGCCTTGGCGCTGTTTATGCTTTGGCTCGGCGCTGCAAATCACACGTACGACACCGTCGCGGCGGATGATTTTGCAGTTACGACATAATTTCTTGACGGAAGCACGAACTTTCATTTTTACTCTCCGTAACTTCTCAAGCGCCTGAATTAACGGCTGTAGCCTTTCAGGTTTGCTTTCTTCAATGCAGACTCATACTGACTCGACATCATCAGAGTTTGCACTTGAGCCATAAAGTCCATGATGACAACCACTACGATAAGCAGCGATGTGCCGCCAAAGTAGAAGGGAACCTTCATGGCATCACGCATGAACTCCGGGATCAGGCAGATAAAGGTAATGTACAGTGCGCCGATTAAGGTCAAACGTGTCATTACTTTATCGATATACTTCGCCGTTTGCTCTCCCGGACGAATTCCCGGTACGAATGCTCCAGACTTCTTCAAGTTATCAGCTGTTTCACGTGGGTTGAAAACCAACGCCGTGTAGAAGAAACAGAAGAAGATGATTGCAGTCGCATAGAGTAGCACATAAAGCGGCTGTCCTGGTTGCAAATACAGCGAAATTGTTGTCAGCCAGTTCCAACCGGTTCCGCCCCCGAACCATGACGCGATGGTTGCTGGGAACAGAATAATGCTGGAAGCAAAGATAGCCGGAATTACACCCGCCATATTCACTTTCAACGGTAAATGTGTGCTCTGTGCAGCATATACACGACGACCTTGCTGACGTTTAGCGTAGTTGACCACAATGCGGCGCTGGCCACGCTCAACGAAAATAACAAAGAACGTCACTGCAAATACAAGAACTGCAACCAACAGCAACAGGAGGAAGTGCAGGTCACCTTGCCGCGCTTGCTCGATGGTATGGCCAATGGCCGGCGGGAGACCCGCAACAATACCTGCGAAGATAATGATCGAGATACCGTTACCGATACCTCGTTCAGTAATCTGTTCGCCCAGCCACATCAGGAACATTGTCCCGGTAACCAGACTTACAACAGCGGTAAAGTAGAATGCGAAACCTGGATTCATTACCAGACCTTGCATTCCAGGCATATTCGGCAGACCGGTAGCAATACCGATCGACTGGAATACAGCCAGAACCAGGGTGCCATAGCGAGTGTACTGGCTAATCTTACGACGACCAGCTTCACCCTCTTTCTTAATCTCGGCCAACGCGGGATGAACCACCGTCAGCAACTGGATAATAATAGAGGCCGAAATATACGGCATAATACCCAGTGCGAAGATTGAGGCACGACTGAGAGCACCACCAGAGAACATGTTGAACATTTCAATGATGGTGCCACGCTGTTGCTCAAGCAGTTTGGCAAGTACAGTGGCATCGATACCAGGGATTGGAATAAAAGAGCCAATACGGAAGACAATCAGTGCACCGATAACAAACAAAAGTCTGCGCTTCAGTTCACCAAAGCCACCTTTGGCACTTTGAAAATCTAATCCCGGTTGCTTTGCCATCTGCTACTTATTCCTCGATTTTACCGCCAGCAGCTTCGATTGCAGCACGCGCACCTTTAGTGACACGCAGACCACGAATCGTTACCGGTGCAGAAACTTCACCAGACAGAATCACTTTCGCGAACTCGATCTGAACACCGATGATGTTGGCTGCTTTCAGAGTATTCAGGTCAACAATACCGCCTTCAACTTTCGCCAGGTCAGACAGACGAACTTCTGCAGTGACCATTGCTTTGCGAGAGGTGAAACCGAATTTCGGCAGACGACGATACAGAGGCATCTGACCACCCTCGAAACCGCGACGTACGCCACCGCCAGAACGAGAGTTCTGACCTTTGTGACCACGACCACCGGTTTTACCGAGGCCAGAACCGATACCACGACCCAGACGCTTAGAAGCGTGTTTAGACCCTTCGGCCGGAGACAGAGTGTTTAAGCGCATCTCTTACTCCTCCACTTTCAGCATGTAGGAAATCGCGTTAACCATACCGCGCACTGCTGGCGTGTCTTCACGCTCAACGGTATGACCAATACGACGCAGACCCAAGCCAACCAGAGTGGCTTTGTGCTTAGGCAGGCGGCCGATTGAACTGCGGGTTTGTGTAATTTTAATAGTCTTAGCCATCGTGATTACCCCAGAATTTCTTCAACGGATTTACCACGCTTGGCAGCGACCATTTCTGGAGAATTCATATTGCCCAGGCCATCGATAGTTGCACGAACCACGTTAATCGGGTTAGTAGAACCATACGCTTTAGCCAGAACGTTATGCACTCCAGCAACTTCTAAAACAGCGCGCATTGCACCGCCGGCGATGATACCGGTACCTTCAGAAGCTGGCTGCATGAACACACGAGAACCCGTGTGAGCACCTTTAACAGGGTGCTGCAGGGTGCCGTGAGTCAGCGCGACGTTAATCATGTTGCGACGGGCTTTTTCCATCGCTTTCTGGATCGCTGCTGGAACTTCACGCGCTTTACCGTAACCAAAACCAACGCGGCCGTTACCATCACCCACTACAGTCAGTGCGGTGAAGGAGAAAATACGACCACCTTTTACAGTTTTAGATACACGGTTTACCGCGATCAGTTTTTCCTGCAGTTCGCCAGCTTGTTTCTCGATGTTTGACATCTTAGACCTCTACCTTAGAACTGAAGGCCAGCTTCACGGGCAGCATCTGCCAGTGCCTGGACACGACCATGATATTGGAACCCGGAACGGTCGAAAGAAACATTAGTAATGCCTTTCTCGACAGCGCGCTCAGCCAGAGCTTTACCTACAGCTGCAGCAGCGTCTTTGTTACCGGTGTACTTCAGTTGTTCGGCAATAGCTTTTTCTACAGTAGAAGCAGCAACCAGAACTTCGGAACCGTTCGGGGCGATCACCTGTGCGTAAATATGACGCGGGGTACGATGTACCACCAGGCGAGTAGCACCCAGCTCTTTGAGCTTGCGACGTGCACGGGTCGCACGACGGATACGAGCAGATTTCTTATCCATAGTGTTACCTTACTTCTTCTTAGCCTCTTTGGTACGCACGACTTCGTCGGCGTAACGAACACCCTTGCCTTTGTAAGGCTCAGGACGACGGTAGGCGCGCAGATCCGCTGCAACCTGACCAATCAGCTGTTTATCAGCGCCTTTCAGCACGATTTCAGTCTGAGTTGGACATTCAGCAGTGATGCCGGCCGGCAGTGCATGGTCAACAGGGTGAGAGAAGCCCAGGGCCAAGCTCACAGAGTTGCCTTTAACAGCTGCACGATAACCAACACCAACCAGTTGCAGCTTCTTGGTGAAGCCTTCGGTAACACCGATAACCATGCCGTTCAGCAGCGCACGAGCAGTACCTGCCTGTGCCCAAGCGTCCGAGAAGCCTTCGCGTGGAGCGAAAGTCAGGGCGTTGTCTGCATGCTTAACTTCTACAGCACTGTTGATAGTACGAGTCAGCTCGCCGTTTTTGCCTTTGATCGAAACTTCCTGACCGTTGAGTTTTACCTCTACGCCCGCAGGAACAACGACAGGTGCTTTTGCAACACGAGACATTTTATCCTCCGATTACGCTACGTAGCAGATAATTTCGCCACCAAGACCAGCCTGGCGCGCTGCACGATCAGTCATGACACCTTTAGAGGTAGAGATTACAGCGATGCCCAGACCAGCCATTACTTTTGGCAGCTCATCTTTTTTCTTATAGATGCGCAGACCTGGACGGCTAACACGCTGAATGCTCTCTACCACAGCCTTGCCCTGGAAATACTTTAAAGTAACTTCCAGCTCAGACTTGATGTCGCCTTCGATTTTAAAATCTTCAATGTAGCCTTCTTCCTTCAGCACGTTGGCAATTGCCACTTTCAGCTTGGAGGAAGGCATAGAGACCGCAACTTTGTTCGCGGCCTGACCGTTACGGATACGGGTCAGCATATCCGCGATCGGATCTTGCATGCTCATCTGTGTTACTCCCGTGATTCAAATGGTGACAATTACCAGCTAGCCTTTTTCAGACCCGGGATTTCACCGCGCATTGCGGCTTCACGGACCTTGATACGGCTCAACCCAAACTTCCGCAGGAAACCGTGCGGACGACCTGTCTGACGGCAGCGGTTACGCTGACGGGAAGGGCTGGAATCACGCGGCAGACTCTGCAGCTTGAGAACGGCATCCCAACGATCTTCGTCGGATGCGTTCACATCAGAAATGATCGCTTTCAGTTCTGCGCGCTTAGCGAAGAACTTGTCTGCTAATTTCACACGCTTTACTTCGCGTGCTTTCATCGATTGCTTAGCCATTAAGTAACCCTACCTTACTTGCGGAACGGGAAGTCAAAGGCAGCCAGCAGAGCACGGCCTTCATCATCAGATTTCGCAGTAGTGGTAATGGTAATATCCAAACCACGAACGCGATCGACTTTGTCATAATCGATTTCTGGGAAGATGATCTGCTCACGAACGCCCATGCTGTAGTTACCGCGACCATCGAAAGACTTAGCAGACAAGCCGCGGAAGTCACGAATACGTGGTACAGCAATAGTGATCAGGCGCTCAAAGAACTCCCACATGCGCTCGCCGCGCAGAGTTACTTTACAGCCGATCGGATAGCCCTGACGGATTTTGAAGCCTGCAACTGATTTGCGTGCTTTGGTGATCAACGGTTTTTGACCGGAGATTGCTGCCAGGTCAGCTGCTGCGTTATCCAGCAGTTTCTTGTCAGCGATCGCTTCACCAACACCCATGTTCAGGGTGATCTTCTCGACCCGAGGGACTTGCATGACAGAATTGTAGCCGAACTCAGTCATGAGTTTCTGGACTACTTCGTCTTTGTAGTAATCATGCAGTTTCGCCATCGTACTACTCCAAATTACTTGATAGTTTCGCTATTAGACTTGAAGAAACGGACTTTTTTGCCTTCTTCGAATCTAAAGCCTACACGGTCAGCCTTGCCGGTTGCCGCATTGAAGATTGCAACGTTAGAAACCTGAATAGCAGCTTCTTTTTCAACGATGCCGCCTGGTTGGTTCAGAGCCGGAACAGGCTTCTGATGTTTCTTAACCAGGTTGATACCTTCAACGATGACCTTACCAGAAGTCAGGACATTCTTTACTTTACCGCGCTTACCTTTATCTTTACCGGTAATCACGATAACTTCGTCGTTACGACGGATTTTCGCTGCCATTGCTCGCTCCTTAGAGTACTTCTGGTGCCAGAGAGATAATTTTCATGAACTTTTCAGTACGAAGTTCACGAGTTACCGGCCCAAAAATACGCGTACCGATAGGCTGCTCGCTGTTATTGTTTAAAATAACGCATGCATTACCATCGAAGCGAATGACAGAACCGTCCGGGCGACGAACACCCTTCCTGGTGCGCACCACTACCGCCTTCAGGACATCACCTTTCTTAACTTTACCGCGAGGAATTGCTTCCTTGATGGTAACTTTAATGATGTCGCCGACGCCTGCGTAGCGACGGTGCGAGCCACCCAGAACCTTGATACACATTACGCGACGTGCACCGGAGTTGTCGGCGACGTTCAGCATAGTCTGTTCTTGGATCATTTTAGTGCTCCGCTAATGTCAACTACTACTTCGGGACCCAAACCTCAGGTCGTTAAAAAGCCCCATAATTGAGGGCGCGGCATTATAACACCGGTTCTCGCAGATGGGTAGAAAAAATGAACGGCTCAGACGAGCCGTTCATTTTATTTTTTAGAGGAAGCGGATTCTATTACAGAACCGCTTTCTCTACAACGCGAACCAGCGCCCAAGACTTAGTCTTAGACAGTGGACGGGTTTCGCGGATTTCTACCACGTCACCGATTCCACATTCGTTGTTCTCGTCATGGATGTGCAGCTTAGTCGTACGCTTGATGAACTTACCGTAGATCGGGTGTTTCACGACACGTTCGATAGCAACTACTGCAGATTTCTGCATTTTGTCACTAATTACACGACCCTGCAGAGTACGGATTTTATCGGTCATTACGCCGCCTTCTCAGTCAGTAAAGTCTTAACACGTGCAACATTACGACGCACTTGCTTCAGCAGATGGGTCTGCTGCAGCTGGCCGGATGCTGCCTGCATGCGCAGGTTGAATTGCTCACGCAGCAGGTTAAGAAGCTCAGCGTTCAGCTCTTCAACGCTTTTTTCACGCAGCTCATTTGCTTTCATTACATCACCGTCTTAGTAACAAAGGTGGTTTTGATAGGCAGTTTTGCTGCTGCCAGCTTGAATGCTTCACGGGCAAGCTCTTCCGGAACACCGTCCATTTCATACAGGACTTTACCCGGTTGGATCAGGGCAACCCAATACTCCACGTTACCCTTACCTTTACCCATACGCACTTCAAGCGGCTTCTCGGTGATCGGTTTGTCCGGGAATACACGGATCCAGATCTTACCTTGACGCTTAACTGCACGGGTCATAGCACGACGTGCTGCTTCGATCTGACGAGCAGTCAGACGACCACGGCCAACAGCTTTCAGACCGAAAGTACCGAAGCTGACATCCGTACCCTGCGCCAGACCACGGTTGCGGCCTTTGTGCACTTTACGGAATTTCGTACGCTTTGGTTGTAACATCAGCGACTCTCCTTACTTACGGCCTTTACGCTGCTGCTTTTTAGGTTGAGCAGCCGGTTCCGGTTGTTCAACAGCAGCCATACCACCCAGGATCTCACCTTTGAAGATCCATACCTTAACGCCGATTACACCATAAGTGGTGTGCGCTTCAGAGGTGTTGTAGTCAATGTCTGCACGCAGAGTGTGCAGTGGCACGCGACCTTCACGGTACCATTCGGTACGTGCGATCTCGGCTCCGCCCAAACGGCCGCTAACTTCGACTTTAATACCCTTCGCGCCCAGACGCATTGCGTTCTGAACAGCACGCTTCATCGCACGACGGAACATCACACGACGCTCCAGCTGTGAAGTGATGCTATCAGCAACCAATTTAGCGTCCAGTTCCGGTTTACGGACTTCGGCGATATTGATCTGTGCAGGAACGCCAGCGATTTTCGCTACGACCGTGCGCAGTTTTTCTACGTCTTCACCTTTCTTACCGATAACGATACCCGGGCGAGCGGTGTGAATGGTCACACGGATGCTCTTAGCCGGACGCTCGATAACGATACGAGATACAGACGCTTTAGCCAGTTCCTTAGTCAGGAACTGACGTACTTTAAAATCGCTGTCCAGGTTGTCAGCGAATTCTTTGGTGTTCGCAAACCAGGTAGAGTTCCATGGTTTTACAATACCCAGGCGAATACCATTAGGATGTACTTTCTGACCCATTGCTAGTCTCCAGAGTCTCAGCGATCGGACACAACCACAGTAATGTGGCTGGTGCGCTTCAGGATGCGATCTGCACGACCTTTCGCACGCGGCATAATGCGCTTCATGCTTGGGCCTTCGTCTACGAAGATTTTCGCGACTTTCAGATCGTCGATATCAGCGCCATCGTTGTGTTCGGCGTTCGCAATGGCAGATTCCAGGACTTTCTTAACCAACACAGCAGCTTTCTTGTTGGTGTAGGTCAGAATATCCAGAGCCTGCGACACTTTCTTACCGCGAATCAGGTCAGCAACAAGGCGGACCTTCTGAGCAGAAGAACGAGCATGGCGATGTTGAGCAATAGTTTCCATCTCTTCCTCCTACTTATTTCTTCTTGGCTTTCTTATCTGCAGCATGGCCGCGATAAGTACGTGTCGGTGCAAATTCACCCAGTTTGTGGCCGACCATTTCGTCGGATACAAAGACAGGAACGTGCTGACGACCATTATGGACAGCGATGGTCAAACCGATCATGTTAGGGAAGATCGTTGAACGACGGGACCAAGTGCGCAGGGGCTTCTTGTCACCGCTTTCCACCGCTTTCTCTACCTTCTTCAGCAAGTGCAGGTCAATAAAAGGACCTTTCTTGAGAGAACGTGGCATGGCTTATCCTCTAAAATTATTTGCTACGGCGACGTACGATAAATTTATCAGTACGCTTGTTGCTACGGGTCTTCTTACCTTTGGTCTGAACGCCCCACGGAGTTACCGGGTGCTTACCAAAGTTACGACCTTCACCACCACCGTGCGGGTGATCAACTGGGTTCATCGCAGTACCGCGAACGGTAGGACGAACACCACGCCAACGGGTTGCACCAGCTTTACCCAGAACGCGCAGCATGTGCTCAGCGTTACCGACTTCGCCCAGGGTTGCGCGGCAGTCGATTTCGACTTTACGCATTTCGCCTGAACGCAGACGCAGGGTTACGTAGGAACCATCACGCGCAACGATCTGCACGTAAGTACCAGCTGAGCGAGCAATCTGACCGCCTTTGCCTGGTTTCATTTCTACGTTGTGAACGGTAGAACCCACCGGGATGTTACGCATTGGCAGGGTGTTACCTGCTTTAATCGCAGCATCAACGCCAGATTGAACCTGATCACCAGCTTTCAGGCCTTTAGGGGCCAGGATGTAACGGCGCTCGCCATCTTTGTACAGAACCAGTGCGATGTTCGCAGAACGGTTCGGATCGTACTCAAGACGCTCAACAACTGCTGGGATACCATCTTTGTTGCGTTTGAAGTCAACAATACGGTAAGCCTGCTTGTGACCACCACCGATATGACGGGTAGTGATACGACCATTGTTGTTACGACCACCGGATTTGCTGTTTTTTTCTAACAGCGGAGCAAAAGGTTTGCCCTTGTGCAGCTCTGGGTTCACCACTTTAACTACGTGACGACGACCCGGAGATGTCGGTTTACATTTAACAACTGCCATTGTCTTTCTCCTCCGACTTACTCAGCGCCGCCGACGAAGTCCAGATTCTGGCCTTCCTTCAGGGTGACGTAAGCTTTTTTCCAGTCGCTACGACGACCGATACGCTGTCCGTGACGCTTAACTTTACCCTTAACAACCAGGGTGTTTACGTCTTTAACTTCAACTTCGAACAGCTTCTCAACAGCAGCAACGATCTCTGCTTTGGTCGCGTCTTTAGCAACTTTGAGAACGATGGTATTGCTTTTTTCCATCGCAGTAGATGCTTTTTCAGATACGTGCGGTGCACGTACGACTTTCAGCAGACGTTCTTCACGGATCATGCCAGCATCTCCTCAACTTGCTTAACTGCTTCCGCAGTCATAACGACTTTGTCGAAGGCGATCAGGCTAACTGGGTCGATACCTGCTGCATCACGCACGTCAACCTTGTACAGGTTACGCGCAGCCAGGAACAGATTCTCATCCAGTTCACCGGTGATGATCAGCACGTCTTCCAGCGCCATGTCTTTCAGTTTCTGTGCCAGCAGCTTAGTTTTAGGCGCTTCTACAGAGAACGTCTCGACAACGATCAGACGGTCCTGACGTACCAGTTCGGACAGGATGCTTTTCAGCGCGCCGCGGTACATCTTCTTGTTAACTTTTTGACTGTGGTCCTGTGGACGCGCAGCGAAGGTCACGCCACCTGAACGCCAGATCGGGCTCTTTACAGAACCTGAACGCGCACGGCCGGTACCTTTCTGGCGCCAAGGCTTTTTGCCTGAACCAGTTACTTCAGCACGAGTTTTCTGCGCACGAGTACCCTGACGAGCACCAGCGGCATAAGCAACAACAACCTGGTGAACCAGCGCTTCGTTGAAATCACGACCGAAGGTAGTTTCGGAAACAGTCAGCGCGCTCTGCGCGTCTTTCAGTACTAATTCCATTGCTATCCCCTTACGCCTTCACAGCTGGTTTAACAATCAGGTCGCTGCCGGTTGCACCCGGGACAGCACCTTTGACCAGCAGCAGGTTGCGCTCAGCGTCAACACGTACCACTTCCAGGCTCTGAACGGTTACGCGTTCGTTACCCAGTTGACCAGCCATTTTCTTGCCTTTGAACACTTTGCCCGGAGTCTGGTTCTGACCGATAGAACCCGGAACGCGGTGAGACAAGGAGTTACCGTGTGTAGCGTCCTGGGTACGGAAGTTCCAGCGCTTAACGGTACCTGCGAAACCTTTACCTTTAGAGGTACCGGTAACGTCTACTTTTTTAACGTCAGCGAAAATTTCAACACTGATGCTCTGGCCTACTGAGTACTCTTCACCTTCGGTGCGGAATTCCCACAGACCACGGCCAGCTTCAACGCCAGCTTTAGCAAAATGACCTGCTTCCGGCTTGCTCACACGGTTTGCTTTTTTAGCACCGGTGGTCACCTGGATAGCCTGGTAACCGTCGTTTTCCAGGCCTTTGACCTGAGTAACGCGGTTTGCTTCAACTTCGATTACGGTTACTGGGATTGAAACGCCATCTTCAGTGAAGATGCGAGTCATGCCCACTTTTTTACCGACTAAACCAATCATTGTATCAACCTCTCAATCGCTCGATGACCTGATTAACCCAGGCTGATCTGCACGTCAACACCGGCAGCCAGATCCAGACGCATCAGTGCATCAACGGTTTTTTCAGTTGGCTCAACGATGTCTACCAGACGCTTGTGAGTACGGATCTCGTACTGATCGCGCGCGTCTTTGTTAACGTGCGGAGAGATCAGAACGGTGAAACGCTCTTTGCGAGTTGGCAGCGGGATCGGACCACGTACCTGCGCACCAGTGCGCTTGGCAGTCTCAACGATTTCCGCGGTTGATTGATCGATCAGGCGATGATCAAACGCTTTAAGACGGATACGGATTCTTTGGTTCGACATGAGACCAAGGCTCCAAACATTTTATAAACGAAAAGAATTACTACCCACACCCATTACGATTGATGGAGGAGTGTAATCGTTCAGCATATAACTCCCCAATCGGGAGTATTGTCAGGTGATACATAGCTTGCTATCACCTGCGATTCTGCTCGAATCGCGCCATACCAATATCGGCAGGCCCGCGCATTATACGCAAATCAGTTCAGGAAGCAACCCGTGATGCGTTTTTAACCACATCAATTGCGGACTAAATACGAAAAAGCCTGTATGGGGCTCGATATTTCCCCCTACAGGCTCTGTGACATTGCTACAACGAAAGGGTTTTAGTCTGTGCTTTCTTCTTTTAATTGCGCCTGCAGGTAATTCTGCAAACCGAGTTTTTGAATCAGGTCGAGTTCTGTTTCCAGCCAGTCAATGTGATGCTCTTCCTCACCCAGAATCTCAATCATCATGTCGCGGCTGACGTAATCATGCACCTTGTCGGCATAGGCAATCGCTTCACGTAAATCCTTCGCCCCTTCTAACTCCAACGTCAGATCGGATTGCAACATTTCCGGGACATCTTCACCAATACGCAACCGGCCGAGATCCTGCAAATTTGGAATCCCTTCAAGGAAAAGAATGCGCTCGATGTATTTGTCCGCATGCTTCATTTCATCGATGGATTCGTGATACTCGACATCGTTGAGGCGAATAAGCCCCCAGTTTTTGAACATACGTGCATGAAGAAAGTACTGATTAATCGCAACCAGTTCATTCCCCAGCAGTTTATTGAGATGAGTTATGATTTTACTGTCGCCCTTCATTTTGCTTCCTCCGCTTCCAGGTAAATAGATCGTAGATGCGGATAAAAAGAAGTCAAAAAAACAGGACTGTTTTTGTGGTTATTGCCAGAGGCTGTCGAGTCGACCTAAGCGATTTCTTTGTACAGCGGTACCTTCTGCAGCTCATCATCCATAATCTCGCGCGCAAAACGGATGCACTTACCACACTGTTTTCCGATAGGAACCAGTTGACGAAGATGTTGGATCGATTTGGGCTGATAGCGACGCACTACTTCACGGAGGGTTTTGTCACTCACGGCATTACACAGACAGACGTACATTTACTGCGACTCCAGTACAAATTCTGATCAAAGTGTAAATGAGAATGGTTTTTATTTCAAACGTAGCTTTTGTGTGGGATTGGCTTGAGCGGTGAATTTCAGGCAAAAAAAAGAGCACCGAAGTGCTCTCTTTCGTGCTGCGGTGGCTAACTAAGCAACCACCGACATTAACGCAATTAAGCGAGAACTTCAGCAACAACGCCCGCACCAACAGTACGGCCGCCTTCACGGATTGCGAAACGCAGACCCTGGTCCATCGCGATTGGGTGGATCAGCTCAACGGTCATTTTCACGTTGTCGCCTGGCATTACCATCTCAACGCCTTCTGGCAGCTCAATGTTACCAGTCACGTCAGTAGTACGGAAGTAGAACTGTGGACGGTAGCCTTTGAAGAACGGAGTATGACGGCCGCCTTCGTCTTTAGACAGTACGTATACTTCTGATACGAACTTGGTGTGTGGCTTGATGGTGCCTGGCTTAGCCAGTACCTGACCACGCTGGATGTCTTCACGCTTGATACCGCGCAGCAGAACACCACAGTTTTCACCCGCCTGACCCTGGTCCAGCAGCTTACGGAACATTTCAACGCCAGTACAGGTAGACTTAGCAGTCGCTTTGATACCAACGATTTCAACTTCGTCGCCCACTTTAACGATACCGCGCTCAACACGACCGGTTACAACAGTACCACGGCCTGAGATTGAGAATACGTCTTCGATTGGCAGCAGGAACGGCAGGTCGATTGCACGTACTGGCTCTGGGATGTAGTTATCCAGGTGACCAGCCAGCTCAATGATCTTCTCTTCCCACTCAGCAACACCGTTCAGTGCCTGCAGAGCAGAACCGCGTACGATTGGAGTATCGTCGCCTGGGAAGTCGTAAGCTGACAGCAGATCGCGAACTTCCATCTCTACCAGTTCCAGCAGCTCTTCATCATCAACCATGTCGCACTTGTTCAGGAACACGATGATGTAAGGAACGCCAACCTGACGACCCAGCAGGATGTGCTCACGGGTCTGTGGCATTGGGCCATCAGTCGCAGCAACAACCAGGATCGCGCCGTCCATCTGCGCAGCACCGGTGATCATGTTTTTCACATAGTCGGCGTGGCCTGGGCAGTCAACGTGCGCGTAGTGGCGAGTTGGGGTTTCATATTCAACGTGTGAAGTGTTGATGGTGATACCACGAGCTTTCTCTTCTGGTGCGTTATCGATCTGATCGAACGCTTTAGCAGAGCCGCCGTAGGTTTTAGCCAGAACGGTGGTGATAGCTGCAGTCAGAGTGGTTTTACCATGGTCAACGTGACCGATGGTGCCAACGTTTACGTGCAGTTTGTTACGCTGAAATTGCTCTTTCGCCATGGCGATAATTCCTTACGTTGTGCCTTCATGAGTCATGAAGGCATCAGTTCACAATTTTTAAACCGTAGCTTATTTGCTACGAGCTTCAATAACGGCCTGAGCGACGTTGTTCGGCGCATCATCGTACTTCAGGAACTCCATGGAGTAAGAAGCACGGCCTTTGGTCAGAGAACGCAGCTGGGTTGCATATCCGAACATTTCAGACAGTGGAACTTCAGCATGGATCTGAACGCCAGTAGCGTTAGATTCCTGTCCTTTGAGCATACCACGACGACGGCTAAGGTCACCGATAACGTCACCGGTGTTCTCTTCCGGAGTCTCTACTTCAACCTTCATGATCGGCTCAAGCAGAACGGGCTGTGCTTTCTTAAAGCCATCTTTGAAGGCTAAAGAAGCGGCCAGTTTAAACGCCAGCTCAGAGGAGTCAACGTCATGGTAAGAACCGAAGTGCAGACGAACACCCAGATCTACTACCGGGTAACCGGCCAGTGGACCAGACTTCAGCTGCTCCTGGATACCTTTATCAACCGCAGGGATGTATTCAGTTGGAATCACACCACCCTTGATGTCGTTGACGAATTCGTAACCTTTAGGGTTAGAACCCGGCTCCAGTGGGTACATGTCGATAACAACATGACCGTACTGACCACGACCACCAGACTGCTTAGCGTGTTTACCTTCAACATCGGTAACTTTAGAACGAATCGCTTCGCGATAAGCAACCTGTGGTTTACCGACGTTCGCTTCAACGTTGAACTCACGCTTCATACGGTCAACGATGATGTCGAGGTGCAGCTCACCCATACCCGCGATGATGGTCTGGTTAGATTCTTCATCAGTCCATACGCGGAAAGATGGATCCTCTTTTGCCAGACGACCCAGAGCCAGACCCATTTTTTCCTGGTCAGCTTTGGTTTTCGGCTCAACGGCGATAGAGATTACTGGCTCTGGGAATTCCATGCGCTCAAGAATGATGACATTTTCTGGATCACACAGGGTGTCACCAGTGGTCACATCTTTCAGGCCGATCGCAGCTGCGATGTCGCCCGCACGAACTTCTTTGATCTCTTCACGTTTGTTTGCGTGCATCTGAACGATACGGCCCAGACGCTCACGGTTTGACTTAACCGGGTTGAACACGGTGTCACCGGTGTTAACAACACCAGAGTAAACGCGGAAGAAGGTCAGGTTACCCACAAACGGGTCGGTTGCGATTTTGAACGCCAGAGCAGCAAACGGCTCGTTGTCGTCAGAATGACGCTCAGCCGGCGTGTCTTTACCGTCGTCCAGCATACCGTTGATCGCGGTAACGTCAGTCGGTGCTGGCAGGTATTCAACTACCGCATCCAGCATCGCCTGAACACCTTTGTTCTTAAATGCAGAACCACAGGTAACCAGGATGATTTCGTTTTTCAGCACGCGCTTACGCAGAGAAGTTTTGATCTCTTCTTCAGTCAGCTCTTCACCGCCGAAGAATTTCTCCATCAGCTCATCAGAACCTTCTGCAGCGGCTTCAACCAGATTCGCACGCCATTCATCAGCCAGTTCCTGCATATCAGCTGGGATATCTTCGTAAACGAAGGTAACGCCCTGATCTTCATCGTTCCAGTTGATGGCTTTCATTTTCACCAGGTCAACAACACCGGTGAATTTCTCTTCTGCGCCGATTGCCAGCTGAAGCGGAACCGGGTTTGCACCCAGGCGCGTTTTCATCTGATCAACAACTTTCAGGAAGTTAGCACCCATGCGGTCCATTTTGTTAACGAACGCGATGCGTGGAACTTTATATTTGTTAGCCTGGCGCCATACGGTTTCAGACTGTGGCTGAACACCACCAACCGCACAGTAAACCATTACTGCGCCATCAAGCACACGCATAGAACGCTCAACTTCGATGGTGAAGTCAACGTGTCCCGGGGTGTCAATGATGTTGACGTGGTGTGGCTCGAACTGCTTAGCCATGCCTGACCAGTAACAGGTGGTTGCAGCGGAAGTGATGGTAATACCACGTTCCTGTTCCTGCTCCATCCAGTCCATGGTTGCGGCGCCGTCATGCACTTCACCGATCTTGTGGTTTACACCGGTGTAGAACAGAACACGTTCGGTAGTGGTAGTTTTACCGGCGTCGATGTGAGCACTGATACCGATGTTACGATAGCGCTCAATGGGTGTTTTACGAGCCATTTGATTCCTCTGATTCTGAGACGTTCTAAGTTAAAAAAGCCCAGCAGGTAAGCCACTGGGACGCCCGCTGGGTTAATAACAACTACGTTGCTGTTACCAGCGGTAGTGTGCGAACGCCTTGTTGGCTTCAGCCATACGGTGAACGTCTTCACGTTTCTTAACTGCAGTACCTTTGTTCTCTGCAGCGTCAGAAAGTTCGTTCGCCAGGCGAAGAGCCATTGATTTATCACCGCGTTTACGAGCAGCTTCAACGATCCAACGCATTGCCAGAGCATTACGACGAACCGGACGGACTTCAACTGGAACCTGGTAGGTTGAACCACCAACGCGACGTGACTTAACTTCTACAGTCGGACGTACGTTTTCGAGTGCAACTTCAAAAGCTTCCAGACCGTCTTTACCAGCACGTTGAGCCAGGGTATCAAGTGCGGTGTAGACGATAGATTCTGCGGTAGATTTTTTACCATCAACCATCAGAATGTTTACAAATTTAGCCAGCAATTCTGATCCGAACTTAGGATCTGGCAGGATTTTACGCTGACCAATAACGCGACGACGTGGCATGGAAATACTCCGTTGTTAATTCAGGATTGTCCAAAACTCTACGAGTTTATTTTGACATTAAAGTGAAAATGTTTGGCCTTACTTAACGGAGAACCATTAAGCCTTTGGCTTCTTCACGCCGTACTTGGAGCGTGACTGCTTACGGTCTTTAACACCTGAGCAGTCAAGCGCGCCGCGAACGGTGTGGTAACGCACACCTGGCAAGTCTTTAACACGACCGCCACGGATCAGGATCACTGAGTGTTCCTGGAGGTTATGACCTTCACCGCCGATGTAGGAGGTAACTTCAAAACCGTTAGTCAAACGCACACGGCAAACTTTACGCAGTGCTGAGTTTGGTTTTTTAGGGGTAGTGGTGTACACACGAGTACAAACACCACGTTTCTGCGGGCAAGCTTCCAGCGCAGGCACGTTGCTCTTTGCAACTTTGCGTACGCGTGGTTTGCGAACCAGCTGGTTAACTGTTGCCATTAAATAGCTCCTGGGATTTAGCTTTTTGCTTCGTAAACACGTAATAAATCGCCTCGTATTACTACGAGGAGGCAGAATTTTAGGGCTGTGTCAAAAGGGTGTCAAGAAATAACCAGGTTTTCCTTGCTACCAGGCCACTTGTTGTTGGTGCTTCACCGTCATCGCAACGAAACCAGTATAGTCCAAACGTGCTACTTTGGTCGAAATTTGCTCAACCAACCCACGAGCGACCACATCTTCCTCAAGAACCCAAAGCGCGGCCGGAGAGGCTTGCAGCTTGATGAGCATCTGGCTGCCCTCAAGCGCGGCCGTGACGCCATCCTGCATTAGCAGCAAGTCGTCGCCCTCCTGCATCAGCAGTAACAGGCTATCGATATCGCATTGCCAGGGTGATTGCAGCAGCGTGTAGAGCATGTTGGATTCTCAGAAACGAAGGATTCGATGATAAGTGGCGAGTTTCTGGCGCAGTGTCGCGGCATCCAGCACTTCAGCCGTCATCACGCGTTCAGCCGTCAGGCTTTGCCCGCGCGCATCAAGTGACTCTCGGCAGGCGAAACACTGGTCGATGTCGTAGAGATCGAGCACGCCAAACGTCGCGATATAGTTGCGAGCCAAAATCTGCTCAGGCTGCTGTGCGCGTTGCAGTTGCAGCACGCCATCGCCAATAAAGAACAGTCCAATGTCTTCGCTGAGCGCGCCAGTGGCCAGCACCGCATCCAGCCCTTCTCTGCCAGCGCTGCTGCCGTGGGGTGCCTGAGTGAATAGAAATGCCACACGATTCATCAGAATTGCACCAAACGATCACAGCTCAACGCGGCTTCTGCCAGCGCACCTAAGCCGCTCAGTTCAAAACCAGGCTGCAAATTACTGCCCGCCAGTTGCAAGCGCGTCGCTTCCTGCTCATCCGTCACGCCACGGCGCAATGCGGCAGCCACGCAAATATTTAGCGCGGCACCACTCTCTTCGCGCAGTTGCTGCCATGCACGCACCACATCGACTTCATCGCTGGCAGGTGATGTGAGCTGATTGGCATTCAGCACGCCTTCTCTATAAAAGAAAACACTTTCCAGCTGATGCCCTGCTTTGAGCAACGCACGAGCGAACAGCAATGCACTACTGGCATGCTGCGTACCGTATGCTGGCCCCGTTACCAGCAAGGTATAACGCATTAGCGATCCTGCCCCTGGAAGTCTCCACTTTTGAACTGGCGGATGTAGAGGTAAACCGTGTGTTTGGAAATATTGAGACGATCGGCCACCTGGTTAATCGCATCCTTGATATCAAAAATTCCCTTCTCGTACAGGTTGAGCACAATCTGGCGATTCTTGGCGTTGTTCGACACATTGCGGTCGTTGCTCACTTCCTCAATGGTAAATTCCAGCGTTTGCATCACCAGGTCTTCGACTGAGCTGGCAAAGTTGACGTTGGAATCTACCTGCTGCATTTCCGGCGGCATAAAGGTCGACATAATCTGCGAGAACGGTACATCGAGGTTCATGTTGATACACAGCAGGCCAATCACGCGCTGCTGGCGATTGCGAATCGCGATGGTGACCGATTTCATCAACACGCCGCTCTTAGCGCGCGTGAAGTATGCGCGGGACACATTGCTGTCGGCGCCATGCATATCGTGCAGCATGCGCAATGCCAAATCGGTAATCGGTGAGCCCACTTTGCGGCCGGTATGTTCACCGTTGGCGATGCGCACGGCGGAGCATTTCAAATCTTCCAGCGAGTGCAGCACGATTTCGCAGTGCGAGCCGATCAGCATCGCGAGGCCATCAACGACGGCTTCGTAAGATTTGAGAATATCGTAATCGGCTTGCTCGAACGGACGTTGCTCCAGTAAATCGAAGTCAGTCAGTTCACCGGGATTGAATGGATTAGACATCGAAGACATTACCCTAAATGGCTGGAGCCTGTCTCGACAGCTTTGGGGCAGACTCATATTGTGATAGTTGTGCAGGCGCTAGTCTGGCAAATGTCGGGGTGTTTAGCCAGAGCTTTACTCATTCCCCTAAACAATTTGGGTTGCTGCAAGACGGCATATTGGTTCAGCCCTGAGCATGAGTGAGGATGGCGAGCATAGCCAGCGCAGCTCAAGTCTGGCGGACAAATAAAAACGCCGCCCGGAGGCGGCGTCAGAAGCGCAAGCAGATTACTGCGCTTTCTTATCAGCAGCGGCCGGAGCCTGTGCTTTCTCATCCGCTTTTGGCGCTGGCTTGATATCCAGCAGCTCAACATCAAATACCAGCGTTGAGTTGGCCGGAATGCCCGGAACGCCATTTTTGCCGTAAGCCAGGTTCGGTGGGATCACCAGCTTGATCTTGCCGCCTTTCTTCACGTGCTTCAGACCTTCGGTCCAGCCTGGGATCACGCCGTCGAGACGGAATGACAGTGGCTCGCCACGGGTGTAAGAGTTATCGAACTCGGTACCGTCGATCAGCGTACCTTTATAGTTCACGACGACGGTGTCGCTGTCTTTAGGTGCGTCACCGGTGCCTTCTTTCTCAACCTGATACAGCAAGCCAGATTCAGTTTTCTTCACGCCTTTTTCTTTGGCGAATTTATCAGCGTAAGCGGCACCCTTGTCAGAGTTCTCTTTCGCGTCTTTTTCCATCTTCGCCTGTGCAGCGCCTTTCACGCGGCCTTCGAAGGCTTGCAGTGTCTGCTCGATCTCTTGATCAGACAGTTTGCTCTTGCCACCGAATGCATCCTGAACACCTGCGATCAACTGATCTTTGTCCAGTTTGATGCCCAGTTTCTCTTGTTCCTTCAGAGAGTTGTCCATGTAGCGACCCAAAGAAGCACCCAGCGCATAAGCTGACTGCTGGTCTTCGTTTTTGAAGGCAGCATTTTTCGGTGCCTGCGGTGCTGCCTGAGCAGCGTCAGCCGGAGCCGCAGCGGTTTCAGCTGCCATTGCCAGCGGTGCATTCAGCGCAATGGCCATGGTGGTAGCTAACAATGTGACTTTAAACAGTGATTTCATCCTTTCTCCAAAACCGAAGCATCTAAACCTCGGGAATCATTGCGGACAGTGGCCCACACTATAACTTTACGTGGCAGCGGCGAACACTCCCACAACGTAATTACCCGCTTAACATCCGACCTTTTTTGCATCAGGAAGTTTCACCAGAGATGAAGGCATTAGCGCTGATTTCAACCGCAAAGCCCCATAAAGGTTAAAAATCGGGTGATTCTGCCGCTAAAGACCGTAGAATCACGCCCGATACGCGCCAGGCGCAGCACCGTGACAGGAGAAGAAATGATGCAGCATGAAGAGTGGGAACAACGCCTTGAGGCGCTGGAGAGCAAACTGGCATTTCAGGAGCACACCATCGATCAGCTCAATCTGACGGTGACTCAACATGAACTGGAGATGAGTCGTATGCGCGAACAGGTACGTTTATTAGTGGATAAAGTGAAAGCAGCGACACCTTCACCGATTGCTTCGCAGTCCGAAGAGACGCCACCACCGCACTATTAAAGCAAAAGGCCACCTGAAGGTGGCCTTTTGTTGTTCAATGCAGAACTTAGTGGCTGCAACCGCAACCGCCAGTACCACAACCGCCCTGGCCGTGATCGTGACCATGGTCGTGATCGTGGTCATGATGATGACCATCTGCACCATGTACATGGCCGTGTGCGATTTCTTCTTCCGTTGCTTCACGGATCGCTACCACTTCCACGTTGAAGTTCAGGTTCTGACCCGCCAGCATGTGGTTACCATCAACCACAACGTGCTCGTCTTCCACTTCAGTGATTTCAACCGGCACTGGACCCTGATCGGTTTCTGCCAGGAAGCGCATGCCAACCTGCAGTTCGTCGACGCCCATGAACACGTCTTTTGGTACACGCTGCACCAGGTTGTCATCGTACTGACCGTAAGCGTCGTTTGCCGGAATATGCACATCAAACTTATCGCCAACCGCGTGATTTTCCAGCGCTTTTTCCAGACCAGAAATCAGGGAACCATGACCGTGCAGATAGTCCAACGGTGCACTCACCGGTGACTCGTCAACCAACACACCGTCTTCGGTACGAACCTGATACGCCAGGCTCACCACCAGGTCTTTTGCTACTTTCATGATATCTCCTAACCGTTGAGAACTGAGATCCCGTCTCATTGGTCTATTTTGCGTGCAATAACCAACCAGAAAGGTTCAAGACTGAGGATGCCAACAAATGTGTTGCTGCATACTGCTCAGCGTTAATGGCGCCGATTGTAGCGGAATTCAATCCCGCTGTAAGTTTAAGCTTAAAAAAAGCTGCGCCATTCTGCTACTCAGGATGAAAAATGCCGATCACTTGCTCATTGCTGCGCACCTTATCGCGAACTTGTTTATCCGCTTCACGCATTTGATGGCCGCACTGCACGCACTCCACCACTTCGACATTGTTTTCACGCCATAACGCCAGCGTGTCTTTTTCCTGACATTGCGGACATACCGCACCAGCAATAAAACGTTTACGCATACTCTTTCCTGCCCGCTATTAAGCAACGGATATGTTAAGTGTAGTCCTACTCGTCATCCCAACCGTCGATCTGACGTTTTTCATGCTGCATTTCGCGCTGGAAGATGTCTTCTAACTCACGACGAGCTTCACGCACACGTGAGGCCTGCGCATTATCATCGTGACTTGGCACCAGTTCACGTAGCATGCGCATATCGAGTCGGCGGAAATGCTGTTGCGCGCGTTGCGCCTGATGCGGATGCATGCCGAGTGAAATCAGCGTCTTGCGCCCCAACTCCAGCGCACTTGAGAAGGTTTCACGCGAGAACAACGTCACGCCCGCTTGCAGTAATTCATGGGCTTCCACACGGCCACGCGCACGCGCCAGAATTTCCAGCTGCGGGAAGTGCTGCTGGCAAAGGTGAACGATGGACATCGAATCTTCCGGATCATTGCAGGTAATCACAATGGATTGTGCATTCTCCGCACCGGCAGCACGCAGTAACTCAAGCTCAGTGGCATCGCCGTAGTAAACCTTATAGCCATATTTACGCATCAGGCTGACAGCCGAGATGTCACGCTCCAGCACCGTAATACGCTTATTGTTAGCCATCAGCAAGCGGCCCACCACCTGACCAAAACGACCAAAGCCAACCACAATGACCTGCGGCTGATCATCTTCGACAAACGGCTTCTCATTGTCATCATCGGGCTCATTGAACCGACGTGCGAGAATTTTATCCACCCCCTGCATCAACAGCGGTGTGGTCATCATCGACAGCGTCACCGTCACCAGCAACAGTGGTAATTGATCGCCGCTAAACAGTTTGGCCGACGAGGCCGCTGAAAACAGCACAAAAGCAAATTCACCGCCCTGGCTAAGCACCCCGGCAAACTGCAGGCGCTCGGAACTGCGCAAACCATAAATACGGCCCAGCACATAGAGCACTAGCGTCTTGACCGCCACGAGAATCACTACGCCAAGGATAATCTCCGCGATATGGGTATAGAGCACGCCCAAATTCAGCGCCATGCCGACGGAAATAAAGAACAGCCCGAGCAGCAACCCTTTGAAGGGTTCGATCGCCACTTCCAGCTCGTGCCGATATTCACTCTCGGCCAGCAGGATCCCGGCGATAAAGGTGCCGAGGGCCATCGACAGCCCTAGCATATCCATAAACAGCGCCGAGCCCAGCACCAGTAATAATGAAGCCGCCGTGAACACTTCACGCACACCGGAAGCGGCGATAAAGCGGAAAATCGGACGCAGCAGATAACGGCCACCCACCAGCATGCCGGCAAACGCCAGCACCTTCATGCCGACTTTCAGCCAGTCAACATGACCGCTGTCCCCTCCGGCCAGCAACGGCACAAGTGCTAATGCGGGAATGACGGCCAGATCCTGGAACAGCAGCACCGAGAAGCCGAGCTGACCCGCTTCACTGCGATTCATGCCTTTATCGCGCATCAATTGCAGTGCCATAGCCGTCGAAGACATTGCCAGGCCAATCCCGCCGATCACCGCGGCCTGCCAGCTAAAGTTGGTTAGCCACAACAGCACACCAAGAATTGCCGCAGAAACCAATACTTGCGCAGCGCCCACGCCAAAGATTGAACGTCTTAACGCCCAGAGCTTGGCGGGATTTAACTCCAGCCCGATGATGAACATCAGGAACACCACGCCGAGTTCGGAGAAGTGCAGAATCTCATCAACGTCGCTGATAAAGCCTAGCCCCCACGGCCCGATGGCAATGCCTGCCACCAGATAACCCAGCACGGCACCAATGCCAAGTCGGGCCGCAATCGGCACCACAACCACAGCGGCCACCAGATAAATCACTCCGGCAGTGAGTAACGTTTGTCCTTCCATCACACCACTCCCTGCGGCAAGGGTGAAGAGAGCCAATCGCGGTAGGCGCGCGCATAATTGCGCATCACTTCCGGTGTCTGGCGGCGAGCCCAATAGATCACCATCGGCGTCATCCAGTGCATACGACACATCTGCGCCGTCAGCTCAAACGGACGCATGATGTCGCTCATCGGATAACGATTCAGGCCGTTATGGTGATACGCGGTTTCCGGTTCTCCGGTGGTCACCACGCTGCGCCAGTACTTGCCCTCCAGCGCATTCCCGTCCTGGCCGCTGGCAAACCCACGCGACAACACGCGATCCAGCCACTCTTTCAGCAAAGCCGGGCAGCTATAGGTATACAACGGATGCTGGAAAACGATGATTTGGTGTTCGCGCAACAGCTGCTGCTCGTAATGAATATCAATGAAAAAATCCGGATAGTGGGCGTATAAATCGTGCACCGTGACGTGGTCCAGTTCCATAGCCGACTGCAGCAAAACCCGATTAGCAATCGAATCCTGTGTTTCCGGATGGGCGTAAAGCAGCAAAATTTTGGGTGGCTGCGACATCGTTCCCCTCCAAAGCGTCGTCACCGCAACGGAATTCCGCTACCATGCTCGACGCAACTAACCATTATTGAATTATGTTGCCGATAAATTAACATATTCTGACGATACGGCGCTTATGATTGTCTTTTCCGCATTACAAATACGCCGCGGCACTAACGTGCTGCTGGACAACGCAACAGCCACCATTAATCCCGGCCAAAAAGTCGGTTTGGTGGGTAAGAACGGCTGTGGAAAATCCACGCTGCTGTCGCTACTGAAGGGCGAAATTAGCAGTGATGCAGGCAATTTCACTTTTCCAGGTAACTGGGCGCTGGCATGGGTGAACCAGGAAACCCCGGCCCTCACTAAAGCCGCGCTGGAATATGTTATCGACGGCGACCGCGAATATCGTCAGCTTGAATCCGAATTAGCTGATGCCAACGCCAGGGATGACGGCAACGCCATCGCTCTGCTGCATGGCAAGCTGGATGCAATTCAGGCGTGGAGCATACATGCTCGCGCCTCCAGCCTGCTGCACGGATTGGGCTTTAGCCAGGAACAATTAATGCGGCCGGTGAGTGATTTCTCCGGTGGCTGGCGCATGCGCCTTAACCTTGCGCAAGCGCTGGTGTGCCGATCCGATCTGCTGCTACTTGATGAACCGACTAACCACCTTGATCTTGACGCTGTTATCTGGCTAGAGCGCTGGTTGAAAAGCTATGAAGGCACGCTGATCCTCATCTCGCATGACCGTGACTTCCTTGATCCGGTGGTGGATAAAATCATTCATATCGAACAGCAAACGATGTTCGAATACACCGGCAACTACAGCTCGTTCGAGCGCCAGCGCGTCGCCAAACTGGCGCAGCAGCAGGCGTTGTTCCAGAGCCAGCAGGAAAAAGTACAGCACCTGCAAAAGTACATCGATCGCTTCCGCGCCCAGGCCACTAAAGCCAAACAGGCGCAGAGCCGTATCAAGATGCTGGAGCGCATGGAGTTAATTGCCCCGGCTCACGTCGATAACCCGTTCAGCTTCAGCTTCCGCGCACCAGAGAGCCTGCCCAATCCATTACTGAAAATGGAGAAAGTCACGGCGGGTTATGGCGAACGCATCATTCTTGATGCCATCAAACTGAATCTGGTACCGGGTTCACGCATCGGTCTACTCGGCCGTAACGGTGCGGGTAAATCAACGCTGATCAAACTGCTGGCCGGTGAAATTGAAGCGCTGGATGGCAAAGTTGGCCTGGCAAAAGGCATCAAGCTTGGCTACTTCGCTCAGCATCAACTTGAATACCTGCGCGCCGATGAATCGCCATTGCAGCATCTGGCCCGCATTGCGCCACAAACGCTGGAACAACAGCTGCGTGATTATCTGGGCGGCTTCGGTTTCCAGGGTGATAAAGTCAGTGAAATCACTGAACGTTTCTCAGGCGGTGAAAAAGCGCGACTGGTGCTGGCACTGATCGTCTGGCAACGTCCAAATCTGCTGCTACTCGATGAACCGACCAACCACCTTGATCTCGACATGCGTCAGGCATTGACCGAAGCGCTGATTGATTTCGAAGGCGCGCTGGTGGTGGTTTCGCATGACCGTCATTTATTGCGATCCACCACCGACGATCTCTATCTGGTGCATGACCGCAAAGTCGATGTGTTTGAAGGCGATCTCGATGATTACCAGCAGTGGTTGAGCGATCTGCAAAAGCAGCAAGCCCAGCAGGATGCTGCACCGAAGCAGGATAACGCCAACAGCGCCCAGTCTCGTAAAGATCAGAAACGCCGCGATGCTGAACTGCGCGCGCAAACTCAGCCGTTGCGTAAAGAGATCGAGAAGTTAGAGAAGCAGATGGCGAAGTGGCAGAGCCAGCTCAGCGAAGCGGAAGCGATGCTGTCAGACAGTGCAATTTACGATCAGAGCCGTAAGGCCGATTTAACCTCGGCGCTGCAACGTCAGGCTGAAAGCAAATCGGCGCTGGAAGACGTTGAAATGGCCTGGCTGGATGCTCAGGAACAACTGGAGCAAATGCTGGCGAGTTAAGCAGTGTATGTAACCAGAGCGGCGCCATTCATTGCGCGTCCTCTAACCCCCTCGCGATAAATTGCGCTGTGACCCGATTATGCCTGCTGTAAAGCCAGCAGGCATGTTTAGGTCGGCATTGATGCCGACCTGGCTAACCACCGTCGTCATTCAAAAAGGCACATCACCCAGCACGGTTGCGCGATGCATCACTCTACGCGCCGGATAATAATCCGCATTGGCATAATGCTGCGTGACGCGGTTATCCCAAATAGCCACATCATTCTCTTGCCAGCGCCAGCGCACCTGAAACTCCGGTTTTGCCGTGTGCCAGAACAGGAAATTCAGCAGTGCTTCGCTCTCCTTCTCACTCAATCCCAGTAAACGCGTCGTGAAGCCTTCATTCACAAACAGCGCCTTACGCCCACTCACCGGGTGCGTGCGAATGACGGGATGGTGTACCGGCGGATGCTTCGCCACGGCCTGTTGCCAGCGTTGATGTTCCTCTTCGGTCTTACGGTATTTATATTCCTGGAATGACTTCTTGAAATCGTGTTCTGCCTGCAAGCCACTCAGCAGCTGCTTAAAAGGCTCTGACAGCGCTTCATAAGCCGCAATTCCCGTTGACCACAACGTATCGCCACCGCTTTCCGGCAGCAGCTTCGACGCTAAAATCGCAATCGCTGGCGGCGTTTCAATAAAGGTCACATCGGTGTGCCAGTTATCGTTATCCGGTGGATTATCCTGATGGGTATCCAGCACGATAATTTCTTCCACCCCCTCTGCATGCGGATACACCGGATGGATGTGCAGATCACCGAAGCGGATCGCCAAAGCGCGCTGCTGTTCCGGCGTGATCACCTGATTGCGCAGGAACAACACCTGATGGCGCAGCAGACCATGATAAAGCTGCTCAAACTGCGCATCGCTTAACGAGCGGCTGAGATCGAGATCGCTAATCTGCGCACCGATATGCGGGCCCAGCGCGGTAAAAGTGATACGTTCGTTCATTGCTGTTCTCCATTCCAGGGCGTTAATCGGCGCTGCAAAGCGCGCAGACCCAGTTCTAAGCTAAAAGCGATCAAGGCAATTACGGCGATTCCGGCCAGCACCACATCGGTGGCAAGGAACTCGCCCGCAGACTGCACCATAAAGCCGAGTCCTCGCGTGGCAGCAATCAGTTCGGCGGCCACCAGCGTCGACCAACCCACGCCGAGGCCAATGCGTAAACCGGTAAGGATTTCAGGCAATGCGCCCGGCAGGATGACAAAGCGCAGCAGTTGCCAGCGCGTAGCACCTAGTGCCTGCGCAGCGCGAATCCGCACCTGCTGAGCATTTTTCACACCCGCCAACGTCGAGAGCGTCACCGGTGCGAAGATCGCCAGATAAATCAGTAAAATTTTTGAGGTCTCACCGATACCGAACCAAATCACCATCAGCGGCAAATAGGCGAGCGGCGGCACCGGACGATAGAGTTCAATCAGTGGATCGAGCAGCCCCCTAATCGCTGGACTTAGGCCCATTGCAATCCCCACCGGGATGCCAATCAACGCAGCGAAGAACAGCGCCACCAGCATGCGCGTCAGGCTGGCGCCCAGGTGCTGCCATAGGGTCGCATCCATAAAGCCTTGCGGGCTGGCGATCAGCAGCAGCTTTTGCAGCACCTGCTGGGGCGGCGGCAGAAACAGCGGTGCCACCAAATTGAGCGCCGTCACGCTCCACCACACCAGCAGCAGCACGGCTACACTCAGCAAGCTCAGGGAAAACTGCGGTGAAAAAGGCCAGCGCAATGTGCGTCGGCGAGTCTGGGTTTTCTCATCAATCACCGCGCTCATACAAACGCCTCCCGCTGGGAAAAGACCTGATTCAGCACATATTCACGACGCTCGATAAAGGCCGGGTCGGATTTGATACTGCGGCACGGTTCACCCGCAGCGAAGCGCTGACCGAAGTCGAGTTTGATACGCTCCACCACACGGCCTGGCCCCGGCGACAGCATTACCAGTTCGCTGGCAAGAAACACCGCTTCTTCAATATCGTGGGTAATCAGCAGAATCTGTTTGCCGGTATCACGCCACAGCGTCAGCAGCAGGGTTTGCATCTGTTCGCGTGTAAAGGCATCCAGCGCACCAAACGGCTCATCTAACAGCAGCAACTGAGGATCAGCCGCCAGCGCACGCGCAATCCCCACGCGCTGACGTTGCCCCCCAGAGAGCTGCCAGACAAAACGCTTTTCTGCCCCTTCCAGTCCGACTTTGCGGATTAAACGGCGAGCAATGGTGTGGCGTTCAGCCTTGTCCATTCCCGCCAGCTGCAAGCCAAACGCCACGTTATCGATCACGTTACGCCACGGCAGTAGCCCTTCGTTCTGAAACACCACGCCGCGTTCTGCGCCCGGTCCATTTACCGCTTTGCCATCCAGCGTGATACTGCCTGACTCCAGCGGCAGGAATCCGGCGATCAAGTTCAGTAAGGTGGTTTTGCCACAGCCTGACGGTCCCAGCACCACCAGCAGGTCGCGTTGATCCAGCTGCAGGTTGATATCCTGCAGCGCGGGTTGTCCGGCGTAACGTGCATTCAGATTGGTGATGCTGAGCATACGGCCTCCGTTATTTCGCCAAAGGCGCGACAAAGCGCGTGGTGACAAAGCTGCTGTAATCGTTAGCGGCATCCGGCACTTTGCCCTGCTCTTTCAGGAAGTGCGCGGTATCAACAATGGCTTTGTTCACTGGCTTGCCCAGCTGTTCCACCTGCTGCTGTGCGGTCAGGTAGGTATTGCCTTGCACCAGAACCGGCACATCGCTTTCCGGTACGCCACTCAGGCGCGCCAGTTTGCTGAGATTGTCGGGCTGCTTGAGCCACTGTTCTGGATTCGCAATGTAGGCTTGCTGTGCCTCAATCGCACTGCGCGCGAAAGCGGTGACCACTTCAGGATGCTGCTGAGCGAAATCTTTGCGTACCACCCACACATCCAGCGTTGGCGATCCCCATTTGCCCACCTGAGAAGAGTCGGTTAACACCGTGCCATCCTTTTCCAGCTCGTTTACCGCCGGTGACCAGACGTACGCGCCGTCGATATCACCGCGTTTCCACGCCGCAATAATCGCAGGCGGCTGCAGGTTCACTAACTGCACCTGCGAGGGTTTAATGCCCCAATGCTTGAGCGCAGAGAGCAGGCTGTAATGTGTGGTGGAGATGAAGGGCACGGCGATACGTTTGCCGATCAGATCTTTCGGGTTGCTGATGGATTTTTTGACCACCAGCGCTTCGGAATTACCAAGCTGTGACGCCAGTAAGAAAGCTTCGATGGGCAACTGCTGTGTTGCCGCCACTGCCAGCGGGCTGGACCCGATATTACCGATTTGCACATCACCGGAAGCCAATGCCCGCAGCACGCTGGCACCGCTATCAAACTTGCGCCAGTCGACCGTCGCGCCACTCTCTTTGGCAAAGGTGTTATCGGCCTGCGCCACTTTGGCCGGTTCCGCCGAGGTTTGATATGCCACTGTGACGTTGATCGCCTGTGCCTGGAATGCCATCAGGGCCAATGCTGCCGCCACTGCCGTTATCGTTTTTTTTACTGCCATCATCATTCACCCCAATGTTATGTCGTGATGGCAGTTTCTCCAGCGGCTGTAATTTCATAAAGGAATTAAAAATTATCCCTAATGAAAATCTGTTCTTAGTTCAACATCGGGCAACGCTATGCGAAATGCGCAAATGCAAAGAAGGCGTAAAGACGGAAATATGTCACACGCTCACATAGCGACTGTGTTATTGATAGGCTTCTGATTTTTCACCTCTACTGGCGGGACTGAAATCCATGTCGATTGAGAAAGTTGCCCGTCTTGCTGGCGTGTCTAAAGCCACGGTTTCTCGGGTGTTGAACCAGCATCCGGGCGTGCGTTCTGATACACGAGCAAAGGTATTGGCGGCCATCGAACACTGTGACTATCAGCCCAACCTGCTGGCCCGCCAGCTGCGTACTGCCCAGAGCCATATGTTGCTGGTGTTAATTTCAGACATCACCAATCCCTTCTGCTCACGTGTGGTGCAAGGCATTGAAGCTGAAGCCGAAGCGCAGGGTTATCACATCCTGTTGTGCAATTCGGCCTCACAGCTGCCGCGTGAAGCCGCTTATCTGGCGTTATTAAGCGGTAAAGTGGTCGATGGCGTGATCACCATGGATGCCGCGGCCTGCCTGCAACAGCTGAAGGGGTTGATAGGTGACGCGCCTTGGGTGCAATGCGCCGAATACGATCCGGCTATCGCTGCTTCCAGTGTCACGATAAACAATAAAGAAGCGGCTTACGAAACCGTGCGTTATCTGGCCAACAAAGGCCGCCGCCGTATTGCATTGGTTAACTGTGATATGCGCTACCTTTACTCGCATCAGCGTGAAAGTGGCTATCGCGAAGCGCTGGAACAGCTGGAACTGAATTGGGGTGGCGTGGCTTACGCGGAAAACATTTCGTGTGAAGCGGGCAGTGCCGCACTGCGTGAACTGCTGGCACGACCGGAGCGACCAGACGCCGTGTTTGCGGTCTCAGATGTGCTGGCGGTTGGCGTGATTCATGCCGCGCTGGAGGCCGGATTGCGCATTCCGGAAGATCTCGCTGTCGTGGGGTTTGATGGTATTCCCTTCACCAGCAGCCTCAATCCACCGCTGACCACCATCGAACAACCGATGAATCGGCTGGGTGCACGCAGTGTTCAGCTGCTACTGAACCGCATCCGCCAGCCGCACAGTGACGTGGTGCGTGAGGTGTTACCCTGGAAGCGCGTTGAACGCGCCTCCAGCTAACTCAACGCCAGATCAGCAGTACACAGGCGGCAGTGAGCGCACCCATCGCCAGGTTGAAGATTTTCCACGCGCGCGGGCTGCGCAACAGACGGCCAATCAGCGAACCAAATCCCATCCAGATAACACCGGATACCACATTGACCAGCGCCATACCGATACTGATGGCGATCACCGAATGCAGATATGCATCGCCCGCCAGGCTAAAGCTGGCTACCGCGCCCAACGCCATCAGCCAGGCTTTTGGGTTGATCAACTGTAGCAGGCCACCCTGCCAGAACGGCATCTGCTTGACGTTGGCATCTTCAGTTTCCAGCTTCTCGTACTCCGCGGTGGCAATTTTCCACGCCAGCCACAGCAGGTAGAGGCTACCGGCAATCTTCAGCACCAGATGCAGAGAGGGATAAAGCAGGATCAAACCACCGATGCCAAATGCCACCATCAGCAACATGACTTGCATACCAATCATGATACCAATGAGCAGCGGGATGGTGCGCAGGAAGCCAAAATTAGCACCTGAGGCGGTAAGTAACATATTATTGGGCCCTGGCGTGATGGCAGCGACCCAAAGAAAACCCAACATTGATAAAAAAAGACTCAGTTCCATGTATATTCGGGTGCTCCTCACCCAGTAAAGCGGACAACCCATCGAAGCTATCAGCGAGTTATGCATCAGACAAGCCTTTACCCAAGCTATTTTGATCGCCTGAACGGCGAGCGATTTACACCGCTGCGCGGATTCAGTAACGCGCATCTGCAAACCCTGCTGCCGCGCATACTGCGTCGGCGCGTAACCCTGCGTCCGCACTGGCAGCGACTTGACCTGCCGGACGGTGATTTTGTCGATCTCGCGTGGAGCGAAGATCCAGCACAGGCGCGTCACAAACCGCGCATGGTGATGTTCCATGGTCTGGAAGGCAGTTTCCGTAGCCCGTATGCGCATGGCCTGATGCAGGCGTGTCAGGCGCGTGGCTGGCTGGCGGTGGTGATGCACTTTCGTGGATGCAGCGGCGAGCCGAATCGTCTGGAGCGCATCTATCATTCCGGTGAAACCGAAGATGCGACCTTTTTCCTGCACTGGTTGCAGCGCGAATGGGGCACGGTGCCGACTGCAGCAGTGGGCGTTTCACTCGGTGGCAATATGCTGGCCTACTTATTGGGCATGCAGGGAAATGATGTGCCTGTGGATGCCGCCGTCGCCATCTCGGCACCCTTTGCGCTCGAACCCTGCAGTGAAAAGCTCGATGCTGGCTTTTCTCGTTTCTATCAGCACTATTTACTGACCAAGCTGAAACAGAACGCTACGCGTAAACTGCTGGCCTGGCCCGGCACACTACCGGTGGAACTGAGCCAGCTGCGCGCATTTCGCCGCATTCGTGAGTTTGATGATGCGATTACCGCACGGGCGCACGGTTTTCTGGATGCCAACGACTATTATCAACGTGCCAGCGCTATGCCGCTGCTCACGGGCGTGCGCAAGCCGCTGCTGATCATCCATGCCAAAGACGATCCCTTTATGACCGATGCGGTAATCCCGCAGCCGGCGCAACTGTCGCCTTCCATTGAATATCAGCTGACACAACAAGGCGGGCACGTCGGCTTTGTTGGCGGTACGTTAATGAAGCCGAAAATGTGGCTGGAACAGCGTGTGCCTGACTGGCTTTCAACCTATCTGGATGTGTGATCGTGATTATTCCCTGGCAAGAACTTGAAGTCGCAACACTGGAAAACCTGATTGAAACTTTCGTGCTGCGCGAAGGCACCGACTATGGTGAGCAGGAGCGCAGCCTGGAACAGAAAGTCGCCGACGTGCGCCGCCAGCTGGAGCGCGGAGACGTTGTGCTGGTGTGGTCGGAACTGCATGAATCCGTCAACATTATGCCGAAAGGCGAATTTCGCGGTTAATGCACCGCGCAGTAATTCGTGGTAACAATGCTCATCGCCCGACTTCACAGGGAGTTCTGTTATGTCAGCCAGGCATCCAATCATTGCCGTGACCGGTTCCAGCGGTGCCGGTACCACGACCACCAGCCTCGCCTTCCGTAAGATTTTCCAGCAGCTGAATCTGCATGCTGCGGAAGTGGAAGGTGACAGTTTTCACCGTTATACCCGTCCAGAAATGGATATGGCGATCCGTAAGGCACGCGATCTGGGCCGTCATATTAGCTACTTCGGTCCGGAAGCCAATGACTTCGGGCTGCTGGAACAGACGTTTAAGCATTACGGAAAAACCGGGCTAGGTGAATCGCGCAAATATCTGCACACCTACGACGAAGCGGTGCCGTGGAATCAGGTGCCGGGCACCTTTACGCCCTGGCAGCCGCTGCCGGAAAACACTGACGTGCTGTTCTATGAAGGATTACACGGTGGCGTGGTTACACAGCAGCACAACGTCGCCGAGCATGTCGATTTGCTGGTCGGCGTGGTGCCGATTGTCAATCTGGAGTGGATTCAAAAGCTGGTGCGCGACACCAGCGAGCGCGGCCATTCCCGTGAAGCGGTGATGGATTCAGTGGTGCGTTCAATGGAGGATTATATCAACTTCATCACGCCGCAGTTCTCGCGCACCCACATCAACTTCCAGCGTGTACCTACGGTGGATACGTCCAACCCATTTGCCGCACGTGAAATTCCGTCACTCGATGAAAGCTTTGTGGTGATTCACTTCCGTGGACTGGAAGGCATTGCTTACCCTTACCTGCTGGCGATGATCCAGGGCTCGTTCATTTCGCATATGAACACACTGGTGGTGCCGGGCGGCAAAATGGGGCTGGCAATGGAGTTAATCATGACGCCACTGGTGCAGCGGCTGATTGAAGGTAAACGGATTGAATAATCCAGAAATTCTGTAGCGGCGGCCGTTTGGCCGCCCACTTATGTTATCGCTCAATCACTTCGTAACTGTGCGTCATTTTCACACTATTGCCGAGCATGATCGCCACCGAGCAATACTTCTCCGCCGACAGATCGACGGCCCGCGCCACCGCTTTATCGCTTAGCGCTGTGCCGCTAACGATAAAATGCAGGTTGATTTGCGTAAAAATACGTGGCGCTTCTTCACGGCGCTCGGACGTAAGTTTCACCTCGCAGTCAGCCACATCATTTCGGCCTTTTTGCAGGATCGATACCACGTCAATCGCGCTACAGCCGCCTGCTGCCATCAAAACCATCTCCATCGGGCTTGGCGCTTTATCACCCGAGTTACCGTCCATTAATACCTGATGGCCTGATGAGGATTCTCCGAGAAAGGTCAGCCCTTCCACCCATTTCACTCGTGCCTGCATTATTCTTTCTCCTGAAGTGGCGGTTTTGCCGCCAGAGTACGCTTTCACTTGATAAACAGCAATCCAGACTCTTCCGCCTGTTGCTGAAGCGAGACAACAGAAGACAGCTTGCAAAAGCTGTGCTACAAACAGTGCTGAAAATATTTTCGTCATCACAGACGAAGGCGGGAAGAATCAAAAGCGTAGCTTAAGAATCACCCGGAAATAATTTTCCTTTACTGGAAACGCTCGACGATTACACCGCCTGACAGGGAAAACTGCCCCCTGTGTTTTGGGCACGATTACAACAGAGGATAATAGCGAATGGTTCTCGGCAAACCGCAAACAGACCCTACACTCGAATGGTTCCTGTCCCATTGCCATATTCACAAATATCCGTCCAAAAGCACGCTCATCCATCAGGGTGAGAAAGCGGAAACGCTGTACTACATCGTGAAAGGTTCCGTTGCGGTTCTGATCAAAGATGAAGAAGGCAAAGAGATGATTCTCTCCTACCTCAATCAGGGAGACTTCATCGGCGAACTCGGCCTGTTTGAAGAAGGCCAGGAACGTAGTGCCTGGGTACGTGCTAAGACTGCCTGCGAAGTGGCTGAAATTTCCTACAAAAAATTCCGTCAGCTGATTCAGGTAAACCCGGATATTTTAATGCGACTTTCGTCGCAAATGGCGCGTCGTCTGCAAGTCACTTCCGAGAAAGTGGGCAACCTTGCCTTCCTCGATGTGACGGGCCGTATCGCGCAAACACTGCTTAATCTGGCGAAACAACCCGATGCGATGACGCACCCCGACGGGATGCAAATCAAAATCACCCGTCAGGAGATTGGTCAGATCGTGGGTTGCTCACGCGAAACCGTGGGTCGTATCCTGAAAATGCTGGAAGATCAGAACCTGATCTCCGCACACGGTAAAACCATCGTCGTCTACGGCACCCGCTAATTTCTTATCACCCACGGCGTGATGGCAACATCGCGCCGTTTTTGTTTGCGATGAGCTGATGTGGCGCCGAATCATCTATCATCCTGAGGTCAACTACGCACTGCGGCAAACGCTGGTGCTGTGCCTGCCTGTGGCACTAGGCTGGCTGTTTGGCGATCTGCAAAAAGGCCTGCTGTTCTCATTAGTCCCTGCCTGCTGCAACATGGCGGGTCTTGATACACCGCATAAGCGCTTCTTTAAACGCCTGATTGTTGGCGGCTCACTGTTTGCTACCGCCAGTTTTCTGATCCAATTTCTCACCAGTGACGCCATTCCGTTACCGCTGATCCTGTTTGTGCTGCCGCTGCTGATAGGCGTGACCGGCGAAATCAGCCCGCTGCACGGTCGCTTGTTGCCCGCCACACTGATTGCCGCCATCTTTAGCCTCAGCCTAGTAGGACGCATGCCCATGTGGGTGCCGCCGCTGCTGTATATCGGCGGCACGCTATGGTATGGCCTGTTTAACTGGTTCTGGTTTTGGCTGTGGAAAGAGCAGCCGATGCGCGAAACGCTCAGTCTGCTGTATCGGGAACTGGCGGATTATTGCGATGCAAAATACACACTGTTGACGCAGCTTACCGATCCCGAGAAAGCGCTGCCGCCGCTGCTGGCGCGTCAGCAAAAAGCCGTTGACCTGATCACCACCTGCTATCAGCAGATGCACATGCTCTCTGCCAGCCGCGATAACAGCCACAAGCGCCTGACGCGGGCTTTCCAGGTGGCGCTTGATTTGCAGGAGCACATCTCGGTGAGCCTGCACCAGCCGGAAGAAGTGCAAAAGCTGGTCGAGCAGAGTCACGCCGAAGCGGTGATCCGCTGGAATGCCAAAACCATCTCTGCGCGTCTGCGCCTGTTGGCCGATGCCATTCTCTATCATCAATTGCCCGATCGCTTCCACATGGAAAAGCAGCTCGGCGCGCTGGAAAAAATTGCGCGCCAGCATCCCGACAATCCGGTGGGCAACTTCTGCTATTACCATTTCAGCCGAATTGCGCGTGTGCTGCGCACCCAGAAACCGTTATACACCCGTGACCTGATGGCCGATCGCCAGCGCCGTTTGCCGTTGTTCCCGGCGCTGCGCAGCTATCTGTCGCTCAAGTCCGCTGCATTGCGCACCGCAGCTCGTATTTCGGTGATGCTGATGTTCGGCAGTGCGCTGGCGCTGTTCTTTAATATTCCCAAGCCTTATTGGATTCTGATGACCATCATGTTTGTCAGCCAGAATGGCTACAGCGCCACACGAGTGCGTATCCAGCACCGTGCACTGGGCACCTTTGCCGGATTGCTGATCGCCGCAGGATCGCTACGGCTCGAAGTGCCCGAATCGATCACCCTGCTGTTTATGCTGGCCATCACCCTCGCCAGCTATCTGGTCACGCGCAAGTATTACGGCTGGTCGATGATTGGCTTCACCGTGACGGCGGTGTATTCGCTCCAGCTGTTGTCGCTGAATGGGGCGCAGTTCCTGTTGCCGCGCATGATGGATACCCTGATGGGCTGCCTGATCGCCTTTGCCGGTATGATCTGGCTGTGGCCACAGTGGCAGAGCGGATTACTGCGCAGCAACGCGCATGATGCGCTGGAGGCTTATCAGGAAGCCTTGCGGATGTTGCTGGGGCCGGAGCAATCTCCTGAAAAGCTGGCTTACCAGCGCATGAGGGTCAATCAGGCGCACAATGCACTGTTCAACTCACTGAATCAGGCATCGAGCGAACCGGGCTTCAACGCGCAGTACCTGAAAGATATGCGCATGTGGGTCACCCACAGCCAGTTCATTGTGGAGCATATTAACGCGATGACGATCCTGGCGCGTGAGCACACCATGCTGACGCCAAAGCTGGCGGAACGCTATCTGCAATCCTGTGAAATTGCGCTGCAGCGCTGTCAGCAGCGACTGGCGTATGACGGGCCAGGCAATGACAGCAATATTCTGGAAGCGCCGGAGAATATGAATGAAGGGCCGGTAACGATTGTCGAGCAGCATGTGAAGCGCATCCTGCAACACCTGAATGTGATGCACACCATCTCTTCACTGGCCTGGAGCCAGCGACCGCATCACGGCCGCTGGCTGAAAGTTTTACGCCCGAAAGGCTGATTACGCCGCCAGCACCTTCTCAATGGCTTTGGCGAAACGCGCCATGCCTTCTTCGATGTCAGTCGGCTCGATAACCAGTGACGGCACAAAACGAATCACATCAGTGCCCGCGGTCAGAACCATCAACCCTTCTGCTGCCGAGGCATTGAGGATATCGCGCGCCTTGCTGGCGTGCTGCGGTTTCAGCGCCGCGCCAATCAGTAAACCTTTGCCGCGAATCTCACTGAAAAGATCATATTTGCTGTCGATCGCCTGCAGTGCTTCAACGAACTGCTGACGACGGGCTTCTACGCCACCCAGCACTTCTGGGGTGTTGATAATATCCAGCGCGGTTTCAGCAATCGCACAGGCCAGCGGGTTGCCGCCATAGGTGGTGCCGTGCACGCCGGGGGCCATCACTGAGGCGATTTCATTGGTGGTCAGCATCGCACTCACCGGGAATCCGCCGCCCAGCGCTTTCGCGGTGGTGATGATGTCTGGCTTGATGCCGTAATGTTCGTAGCTGAACAGCTTACCGCTACGACCCATGCCGCTCTGCACTTCATCCAGCACCAGCAGCGCTTTATGCTCATCGCACAGCGCACGCAGACCCTGCATAAATTCCTGCGTCGCAGCCACCACGCCGCCTTCACCCTGAATCGGTTCAACGACAATCGCGCAGGTGTGGTCATCCATCACTGCTTTCACCGCATCCAGATCGTTAAACGGCACATGGACGATATCTGCCGGCTTTGGACCAAAGCCGTCGGAGTATTTCGGCTGGCCGCCAACAGAAACGGTAAACAAGGTACGACCATGGAACGCATTGTGGAACGCGATGATTTTGCTTTTGAACGGGCTGTGTTTTTTGCAGGCGTAATAACGCGCCAGCTTAAAAGCAGCTTCGTTAGCTTCCGCGCCGGAGTTGCCAAAGAAAACGCGATCGGCAAAGGTCGCTGCAATCAGTTTGCTCGCCAGACGCAGCGCCGGTTCGTTGGTGAACACGTTGCTGGTGTGCCACAGGGTTTCGCCCTGCGTTTTCAGCGTTTCCACCAGCGCCGGGTGGCAATGGCCTAAAGCAGTCACCGCGATACCGCCGGAGAAGTCGATATACTCTTTGCCCTGCTGATCCCAGACTCGGCTGCCCTTGCCCTTTACCGGCACGAACTGCGCTGGTGCATAAACAGGCAAAATCACGTTATCGAACGTTTCCCGGGTTACCGCTAGTTTTTCCGCTGCCATTGCCGACCTCATTGGGTTATTTATTGAGCTGAAGTGAAATTATAATCACAAAATATGCATAAAAAATCATACGAAGGCAAACATAAGTTACGCGTTGAGGAAATTAGCCAATAGCTGATGGCCCTGCTCGCTGAGGATGCTCTCAGGATGGAACTGCACCCCTTCCAGCGGCAAAGTGCGGTGGCGGAAGCCCATGATCTCATCGGGCTCGCCATCACGCAGGCTCCAGGCCGTGACTTCGAATTCAGCGGGCAGCGTATCGCGCGCCACAATCAGTGAATGATAGCGCGTGACGGTGAGCGGATTATTAAGGTCGCGAAATACGCCTTGATGGGTGTGCTGGATAACAGAGGTTTTGCCGTGCATCACCTGACGAGCCCGCACCACCTGCGCGCCATAGGCTTGCGCAATCGCCTGATGGCCGAGGCAAACACCGAGAATCGGCAAGCGTCCGGCAAAATGGCGGATGGCATCCAGAGAAACACCGGACTGATCCGGCGTGCAGGGACCAGGTGAAATCACCAGATGCGTCAGTGGCATCGCATCCATCTGCGCCAGCGTGATGGCATCGTTACGCACCACGCGCACTTTTGCGCCCAGCTCACAGAAGTACTGGTAGAGATTCCAGGTGAAGGAGTCGTAGTTATCAATTAACAGCAGCATAGTGCCCTCAGGCCAGTCAAACCGCCGCTATTCTACGCATTTTAGCGTGCAGGGCTCACCACTTTCGCAAACTGTGTCGTCAGCTGTGCCAGATCGCCCGACACGCCAGCAAACAGCGCGGTACGCCACGTTTCTCGTTCCAGCTTATCCCACGTCAACAGATAGCCGGCATGCAGCGCCAGCTGTTCGAAGAAAATGCGCTGCGTGCGGCCATTGCCCGCGCGGAACGGGTGCAATACGAAGATCTCACAATAATAATGTGCCAGCCGCGCGACAAACTCATCCTGCGTCAGGTTTGTCAGTTGTTGTTCATCTTCCAGCGCGCTCATCAGCGCATTACCCTCTTTCTCGATGTATTCGCAATGGCAATAGGGTGTCTCATCACGCCAGATATCGATGCTGCGTAACTCCCCCGCCCAACTGTAGAGATCCTGAAACAGCGTGCGATGAATGTGGCATAACCAGGGCATACCGGTGCTGCGCGGACCGAGTTCCAGTGTCGCCAGGCGTGCAGCGCTAAAGGCCAACTCCGCTTTACGCAACTGCGCTTCATCATGAATATCGAGACGATTTTTCAACACCGTGTCGTTGTGCCAGACATAAGGGTCGCGCACGGCCAGACTGTTATCCGCCATATTGCCTCCTTAGTGACTCAAGTCGCTCTTCATGCTGCTCAGCGCTGATATCGCTGAGTACGTAGCCGGCAAGACGGCAACTGGCCTGATAACTGGCCATGCGGCGCTGTTGCCACAGGGTGGCTTTCTGTTTTTCGGTGAGTTGGCTGGTCATTGCGCCTCCGACAAGCAATTTGCCCTAAGTATAAGAGCTAATTTTAGCTTTGCCGGAGAGCAGCAGAACGCGCCGACGAGTGCCAGCGCGTTAATTCATTAAGGCAGGACTTTCGCAGACAGGATAACAATCGGTTTTGACGGCACATTTTGGTACGGGCCGACATCTTTGGTTGGCACCTGAGCAATCTTATCGATCACATCCTGGCCTTTCACAACTTTACCAAATACCGCATAACCAAAGTCACGTTGACCGTGATCGAGGAAGGCGTTATCCGCGACGTTGAGGAAGAACTGGCTGGTCGCACTATCTTTATCTGCAGTACGCGCCATAGAGATGGTGCCACGCAGGTTACGCAAACCGTTGTCGGCTTCGTTCTTGATCGGTGCCACGGTCTGCTTCTGCTGCATATCCGTGGTGAAACCGCCGCCCTGGATCATAAAACCCGGGATCACACGGTGGAAGATAGTGTTGTTGTAGAAACCGTTGTTGACGTAGTCGACAAAGTTTTTCACCGAAACCGGGGCTTTCTGGTTGTTCAGTTCGAGTTCGATATTGCCCGCAGAGGTGGTGAGCAGCACATGGGTATCCCCTTTGGCTGCCAGAGCGGAAGCGGATACAGAAGAGAGGGCTAACAGGGCGACTGCCGCTGTCAAAGTACGTTTAAACATGAAAGATTCCTTACCATGGAGTGCAAGCTCAAAAACGAGATCGATTGTAAAGAGCAAGTTATACAAGAGCCAGCGTTTTACCGATATTTACGCTGATGTTGCGATTGTCATACTTTTTGAGGTGCGCAATCATTTGCGTGACGAAAATCACACTATTAATGAAATATTTCGCGCTCGTTACACTCGTTGTTTATTAAGATCACAGTTGCATTTACAATTCATGACACTTTTTGCCAATCCCGGCGCATCACAGGTTCAGAACATGACAAACCGTAATCGCATTGGCCTTACCTGGATCAGCTTTTTCTCCTACGCGCTCACCGGCGCACTGGTGATCGTTACCGGTATGGTACTGGATAATATTGCCCAATACTTCCAGTTGCCCATCTCAGAAATGAGCAACACTTTCACCTTCCTGAATGCCGGTATCCTGGTCGCGGTATTCCTTAACGCCTGGCTGATGGTGATTGTGCCGTTGAAACGCCAGCTGATTTTTGGCTTTGTGCTGATGATCCTCGCGGTGGCAGGCCTGATGACCAGCCATAACCTGACCGTCTTCTCGCTGTGCATGTTTGTGCTCGGTGTGGTCAGCGGTATCACCATGTCGATCGGTACCTTCCTGATTACCCATCTGTACGATGGTCGCCAGCGTGGTTCGCGCCTGCTGTTTACCGACTCGTTCTTCAGCATGGCCGGTACCATTTTCCCGATCATCGCTGGTGTGTTACTGGCTCGCATGCTGCCGTGGTACTGGGTATACGCCTGCATCGGTGTGATTTATATCGCGATCTTCGTCCTGACGCTGATGGTGGAATTCCCGGAGTTGAAAAGCGAAGCAGCCGTGCAAGGCGGCGAGAAAGAGAAATGGGGCATCGGCGTGTTGTTCCTGTCGATCGCGGCGCTGTGCTATATCCTCGGTCAGCTGGGCTTTATCTCCTGGGTGCCAGAGTATGCGACCAAATCGATGGGTATGGATATTTCGGCAGCCGGCCAATTAGTGGGTAACTTCTGGACCGCGTACATGGTCGGTATGTGGGTGTTCAGCTTCCTGCTGCGCTTCTTCGATCTGCAGCGCATCCTGATGGTATTGGCGGCTCTGGCGACCGGGTTAATGTACTGGTTTGTCACCACCAACGACGCCAGCATGCTGCACTGGATCATCATGATTCTCGGCTTCAGCTCCAGCGCTATCTACACCACCATCATTACGCTGGGCTCGCTGCAAACCAAAGTCTCTTCGCCGAAGCTGGTGAACTTTATCCTCACCTGCGGCACCGTCGGCACCATGCTGACCTTTGTGGTTACCGGCCCAATTGTGGCGAAAGGCGGCGCACATGCAGCACTCTCTACCGCTAATGGCTTGTATGCCGTGGTGTTTGTGATGTGCGTGCTGCTGGGCTTTGTGACCAAACATCGCCAGCACGGCCATATTACGCACTAATCGGTGACGTGCAGGGGTGAACGTTCACCTCTGTTGCCTGGTGCAGTAGCAATAGAGTGCGCAGTGATGCGCACTCTTTTTTTATGCAGCGACTATCGTCGGAATGTCACCGCTTCCGCCTCACCCAAATAGATTTCACTGCTCGCGGGCTGCGTTGCCGCCACCACGCTTCCCTGCCGTATCGAATAGCGCACAGGCACTTGTCTGCGCACCGCATCAAAGCCACTTTCAGCCGGCAGAATAATCAGACTGGCATGGTCACCTACCGCCAGACCGTAATCCTTCAATTGCATCGTCTTCGCGCTGTTAGTGGTGATCAGGCTCAGGCCATTGTCGATCTGCTCGTAGCCCATCAACTGACAGACATGTAATCCCATATGCAGCACCTGCAGCATGCTGGCCGTGCCGAGCGGATACCAGGGATCAAACACATCATCATGGCCATAGCAGACGTTAATATCGGCTTCCAGCAACTCCTTCACCCGTGTGATACCACGGCGTTTGGGATAGCTGTCAAAACGCCCCTGCAGGTGAATGTTCACCAGTGGGTTAGCGACAAAATTAATCTTTGAAAGCTTGAGCAAGCGGAATAAGCGCGAGGTGTAGGCGTTGTTGTAGGAGTGCATCGCCGTGGTGTGGCTGGCGGTAACACGTTCGCCATTGCCATCACGATGTGCCAGTGCCGCCACGGTTTCGACAAAGCGCGATTGCTCATCATCGATCTCATCACAGTGCACATCCACCATGCGGTCATAACGGTTGGCGAGCGCGAAGGTTTTATGCAGTGATTCAACGCCATACTCGCGTGTGAACTCGAAGTGCGGGATGGCGCCCACCACATCGGCGCCGAGACGCAATGCCTCTTCCAGCAGCGCTTCACCATTTGGATAGGAGAGAATCCCCTCCTGCGGAAACGCCACGATTTGAATATCGATCCATGGCGCCATTTCCGTCTTTACTTCCAGCATCGCTTTCAGCGCGGTGAGAGTAGGATCGGAAACATCAACATGGGTACGCACATGCTGAATACCGTTGGCAATTTGCCACTTCAGCGTCTGCTGTGCGCGCTGTTTAACATCGTCATGGCTGAGCAGCGCCTTGCGCTCCGCCCAGCGTTCAATACCTTCAAACAGCGTGCCGGACTGATTCCAGGCAGGCTGCCCGGCGGTTTGCGTGGTGTCGAGATGGATATGCGGTTCGATAAATGGGGCACTTGCCAGCCCTCCTTCGGCATCCAGCGCATCATCCTGCTGCGTGATTTGCGGTGGCTGGGGGCGTAATGCCGTTATTTTGCCGCCGTTGATTTCCATCTGCCACAGACCCTGCTGGCCGGCCAGACGCAGGTTGTTGATCCACTTTAGTGTGCGATTCGCCATGCCTTCCTCCCGTTTTAAGCCACAGGTTAAGCTAGCATGAAAATCTTTCCGTCTGTGCCATAGGTTTTTAGTCTGCCAAAATGACCATGCAAAAAAGCCCTCAGCTCAGTTTGTAGCAGCGACACTGATGGCAACCGATGCTGCACAATATCCAATCAAATAAGCCACTTATCATTTTCGTTCAAAATCAATTACATACCTCTAAATAGGTATATGGCCGTGCGCTTGATGTGCATCAATAAGCGCCTGATATTGCGCGCTATCGTAAGCGCAGATACCGCAATTTTTGAGGCAAGCATGAGCAAGCACAGTGTCGTGATTATTGGCAACGGCATGGTCGGCCACCGCTTTATAGAAGAACTGATCGACAAAGCCGAACCCGGCCAATTTGCCATTACCGTCTTTTGTGAAGAACCGCGCGTCGCCTATGACCGCGTCCACCTTTCCGCCTACTTCTCCCATCACACCGCTGAAGAGCTGTCACTGGTTCGCCCCGGCTATTACGAAAAACATCAGGTCAACCTGCTGATCGGTGAGCGGGCGATTACCATCAACCGCGATGAAAAACTGATTCACTCCAATACCGGTCGCGCGGTGCATTACGACACGCTGATTTTTGCCACCGGCTCTTATCCGTGGATACCGCCGATAAGAGGTGCCGAAGGCAGTGACTGCTTTGTCTATCGCACCATCGAAGATCTCAACGCCATAGAAGCCTGTGCCCGCCGCAGCCAACGCGGTGCCGTGATTGGCGGCGGTCTGCTAGGTCTCGAAGCGGCAGGCGCACTGAAAAACCTCGGCATCGAAACCCATGTCATTGAGTTCGCGCCCGGATTAATGGCGGAACAGCTGGATGCGCAAGGTGGCGAGCAACTGCGTCGTAAGATCGAACAAATGGGTGTGCGTGTGCATACCGGCAAAAACACCCAGCAGATTGTGCATCACGCTAAAGGCGGTAAGACGCTGGAATTCGCCGATGGCAGCGCGTTGGATGTCGATTTCATCGTGTTCTCCACTGGCATTCGTCCGCAAGACAAGCTGGCAAAACAGTGTGGGCTGGAAATCGGCCAGCGTGGCGGCATCGCCATCAACGACCGCTGCCAGACGCGCGATCCGGCAATTTATGCCGTCGGCGAATGCGCAGCCTGGCAGAACCGGCTGTTCGGCTTAGTCGCGCCGGGCTACAAAATGGCACAGGTCGCCAGCGATGCGTTGCTGGGACGCGACAGTGCCTTTTCCGGTGCCGATATGAGCGCCAAACTTAAGTTGCTGGGCGTGGATGTCGGTGGTATCGGCGATGCGCATGGCCGCACGCCGGGCGCGCGCAGCTATATGTGGCTCGACGAACAGAAACACATTTACAAACGCCTGATCGTCAGTGAAGACAATCGCACGCTGCTCGGCGCGGTATTGGTCGGTGACACCAGCGATTACGGCAATCTGCTACAGCTGGCGCTGAATAACATCGCGCTGCCCGATAATCCTGAAGGTTTGATTTTGCCAGCAGGCAGTGGCGAGAAGCCGGTATTGGGAGTCGATTCCCTGCCGGACAGCGCGCAAATCTGCTCCTGCTTTGATGTCAGCAAAGGCGATATCGTCAAAGCGGTGCGAGCCGGTTGCCACACCGTGGCGATGCTGAAAAGCGAAACCCGTGCTGGCACCGGCTGCGGCGGCTGCATTCCGCTGCTCACTCAGGTGCTCAACGCGGAACTAAGCCGTCAGGGCATCGAAGTCAACAATCACCTGTGCGAACACTTCCCCTATTCACGCCAGGAGCTGTATCACCTGATTCGTGTCGAAGAGATCACTTCCTTCGATGCCTTACTGGCGAAATACGGTCAGGGTTATGGCTGTGAAGTGTGCAAACCCACCGTGGGTTCGCTGCTGGCCTCGTGCTGGAACGATTATGTGCTCAAACCACAACTCGCGCCGCTACAAGACAGCAACGATCTGTTCCTCGGCAATATTCAGAAAGATGGCACCTACTCGGTGATCCCACGCTCGCCCGGCGGTGAAATCACGCCAGAAGGGTTGATGGCGATCGGTGCAGTGGCGCGCCAGTACAACCTTTACACCAAGATCACTGGCTCGCAGCGTATCGGCCTGTTCGGTGCTCAGCGCGACGATCTGCCCGCCATCTGGTCGCAGCTGATTGATGCCGGATTTGAGACCGGACAGGCGTATGCCAAAGCGTTGCGCATGGCAAAAACCTGCGTGGGCAGCACCTGGTGTCGCTATGGCGTCGGCGATAGCCTCGGCTTCGGTATCGAGCTCGAGAACCGCTACAAAGGCATTCGTACACCGCACAAAATGAAGTTTGGCGTCTCGGGCTGCACGCGCGAATGTGCGGAGGCGCAGGGCAAAGATGTCGGCATCATCGCGACGGAAAAAGGCTGGAATCTGTACGTATGCGGCAACGGCGGCATGAAGCCACGTCACGCCGATCTGCTGGCGGCGGATCTGGATCGCGACACTCTGCTCATGTACCTCGACCGCTTCATGATGTTCTATATCCGCACCGGTGACCGATTGCAGCGTACCTCGCTGTGGCTGGAAAGTATGGAGGGCGGTATCAACTATCTGCGCAGCGTGATTGTCGATGACAAACTCAGCCTCAACGCGCAGCTTGAAGCTGAACTGGCGCGCCTCCGGGCTGAAGTCGAGTGCGAATGGGCTGCAACGGTGAACGATCCCCGGCAGCACATCCACTTCAGCACCTTCATCAACAGCGATCAGCGCGATCCGCTGGTGCAGCACGTAGCCCAGCGCGATCAGCACCGTCCGGCAAGTCCTGCCGAGCGCATCGCCATCACCCAGATTGAGGAGATCGACGCATGAGCCAGTGGCATTCCGTGTGTGAACTCGAACAAATCCTGCCTGCCACCGGCGTCTGCGCGTTGGTAAAAGGCCAGCAGATTGCCATCTTCCGTCCGCATGATGATGAGCAACTCTATGCGCTGAGTAACATCGATCCTTTCTCCGCAGCCAGCGTGCTGTCACGCGGCCTGATTGCCGAACATCAGCACACGCTGTGGGTCGCCAGCCCACTGAAAAAACAGCGCTTCCGTTTAAGCGACGGCGTCTGCCTGGAAGATGCCACCCGTTCCGTGGCGAGCTATCCGGTGCGCGTTACTGCGGGCCAGGTCGAAGTGTGCGCCTGACAGAATTCTTTTACTTTATGAGACGTCACTATGTTTACTGACACCCTGAATACCTGCGCCGCCAACGCGGCGCGCATTGTGCGTACGGCGCAGCACAGCCCGCTGGCCTTCTGGATCAGCTCGGCGATGGCAGGCGCTTACGTCGGCCTCGCTATCATCCTGATTTTTACTCTCGGCAACCTGGCCGATCCTGCGTGGCGGCCGCTGATCATGGGCGCAACCTTTGGTATCGCTCTGACGCTGGTGATCATTGCCGGGTCGGAGCTGTTTACCGGCCATACGATGTTCCTCACCGTGGGCGTCAAAGCCGGAACCATCAGCCAGGGCCAGATGTGGTGCGTACTGCCGCAAACCTGGCTGGGTAATCTGATTGGCTCGGTGTTTGTCGCCCTGCTCTACTACTACGCAGCCGGTGCGATGCTGCCCAATGCAGGCGCACTGATTCACAGTGCCGCGCTGGCGAAAACCACGCAGCCCGCCATGGCGCTGTTCTTCAAGGGTGCCCTGTGTAACTGGCTGGTGTGTCTGGCGATCTGGATGGCAGTGCGCACCGAAGGCACGGCAAAATTCATTGCCATCTGGTGGTGCCTGCTGGCCTTTATCGCCTCCGGCTATGAACACTCTGTCGCGAATATGACGGTCTTTGCACTGTCGTGGTTTGGTCAGCATAATGCCGACCTGACCTTGAGCGGCATCGGTCATAACCTGCTGTGGGTGACGCTGGGTAACATGTTCTCTGGCATGGTATTGATGGGCCTTGGATACTGGTACGCCACGCCACAGGCTCAGCGGCCGCAAGTGGCGCCACAAGCCACTGCGCTCAAATCGGTTTAACGTTTCTAAGCCCGCACATTGCGGGCTTTTTTGAGGATGAGCGATGGACTATTTTCCGCTGTTTTGCCGTCTGCGAGGCAAGCGTTGTTTATTGGTCGGCGGCGGCGATGTAGCCGAGCGCAAAGCGCGCCTGCTGCTGGATGCCGGTGCCGACCTGCACGTTGGCGCAGTGCAATTCTCTCCTGCGTTTCAGCAGTGGGCTGAACAGGGAAAGTTGCACCTATTGCCCGGCACCTTTGAAGAGCAGTGGCTGGAGGGCTGCTGGCTGGTCATTGCCGCCACCGACGATGACGCTGTGAATCAGCAAGTGGGCGATGCCGCCGAAGCACGCCGCATCTTCTGCAATCTGGTGGATGCGCCGCAGGAAGCCAGCGCTATCATGCCGTCGATTGTCGATCGCTCCCCGCTGATGATTGCGGTGTCATCCGGTGGCCGCGCTCCGGTTCTGGCTCGTCTGCTGCGTGAGAAGCTGGAAGCGATGCTGCCACAGCATTTAGGCCAACTGGCTTCACTCGCTGGCACACTGCGCAGTCGGGTGAAGAACACTTTCGCCAGCATGGGACAGCGCCGGACATTTTGGGAGCGCTTCTTTGCCAGCGATCGTTTGGCGCAAACGTTGGCTAATCGCGACCAGCCACGCGCCGATCATATCGTTGATACGCTGTTCGATGCGCCGCTCTCCTATCAGGGTGAAGTGGTGCTGGTGGGCGCGGGTCCAGGCGATGCCGGTTTGTTGACGCTGAAAGGCTTACAATGCATCCAGCAGGCCGATGTGGTGGTGTATGACCGCCTGGTGTCCGAACCCATTCTCAACCTGGTGCGCCGCGATGCTGAACGCATCTTCGTCGGTAAACAGGCCGGGCATCACTGCGTGCCGCAGTCGCAAATCAACCAGTTACTGTTAGAGCAGGCTAAGAGCGGCAAGCGCGTGGTACGGCTGAAAGGTGGCGATCCCTTTATTTTCGGTCGCGGTGGTGAGGAACTTGAAGTACTGGCTCAGCACAACATTCCGTTCAGCGTGGTGCCAGGTATTACCGCCGCCTCCGGTTGTGCCGCCTACAGCGGCATTCCGCTAACGCATCGCGACCATGCGCAGAGCGTGCGCTTTGTCACCGGTCATCTGCAACAACAGGGCGAAATTGAGTGGAGTAAGCTGGCGGCAGAGCAGCAAACACTGGTGTTCTATATGGGGCTGAATCAGGCACCCGAGATCCAGCGCCAGCTGTTGCAGCATGGCATGGATGCGGCGATGCCGGTCGCCATCGTGCAGAACGGCACCACGCCAGAACAACAGGTGGAAACCGCGACGTTAGCCGAACTCAGCACGCTGGCGCAGCAGTTTGCCAGCCCGGCGCTGATTATCGTCGGGCGCGTGGTCAGCCTGCGCCGCCAGTTACGCTGGTTTTAAACACAAAAAAACGGCGAGTCATCACAACTCGCCGTTCATAGGTCAGGCAGCTAGCTGATTAAGGCTGAGCCACAAAACCCACCGCTTCATAAACTTTCTTCAGCGTTTCCTGCGCCTGCGCACGGGCCTTGGTTGCGCCATCACGCATCACCTGATTCAGGAAAGCTTCGTCGTTACGGAAACGATGATAGCGCTCCTGCAGCTCAGTCAGCATGCCGGAAACCGCTTCCGCCACTTCGCCTTTCAGGTGGCCATACATCTTGCCTTCGAATTCCTGCTCCAGCTGCGGAATCGACTTACCGGTGACACCAGAAAGAATATCCAGCAGGTTAGAAACACCGGCTTTTTCTTTCACGTCGTAACGCACCACTGGCGGCTCGGCGGAATCGGTGACCGCGCGCTTGATCTTTTTCACTACCGCTTTGGTGTCTTCCAGCAGGCCAATCACGTTGTTACGGTTGTCATCCGACTTCGACATCTTCTTGGTCGGCTCCAGCAGCGACATCACGCGTGCGCCTGATTTTGGAATAAACGGCTCAGGGATTTTGAACACATCGCCATACAGCGCGTTGAAACGGCCGGCGATATCGCGGCTCAGTTCCAGATGCTGCTTCTGATCTTCGCCCACCGGTACCTGGTTGGTCTGATACAGCAGAATATCGGCCGCCATCAGCACCGGGTAATCGAACAAACCCGCGGTGATGTTTTCAGAATAACGTGCGGACTTATCCTTGAACTGCGTCATGCGGCTCAACTCACCAAAGTAGGCGTAGCAGTTCAGCACCCAGCTCAGCTGCGCGTGCTCTGGCACATGTGACTGAACAAAGATGGTGCTTTTTGCCGGATCGATACCGCAGGCAAGGTACAGCGCCAGAGTATCCAGCGTGGCTTTGCGCAGCGCAGCGGGATCCTGACGAACGGTGATGGCGTGCAGATCGACGATGCAGTAAATGCAGTGGAAATCATCCTGCATCTGCACCCACTGACGCAGCGCACCCATATAGTTGCCAATGGTCAGTTCACCGGAAGGCTGGGCGCCGCTGAAAACGATGGGTTTGCTCATGTTATATCCTGATAATTACAGCCCGAGAGCGGGCAAAAGTTCGCTAAAAGTATCGAGAGTGAGATCGGGTTGGCTGGCGGCAATCGGCTCGCCATAGTTGTAGCCAAACGTTATACCGACATTCGGCACACCCGCAGCCTGAGCTGCGTGAATATCATTACGAGAATCACCAACAAACAGTAATTCTTTTTGCAGTACGCCAAAGTGACCCAAAACAAGGAAGATCGCTGCCGGATGGGGCTTTTTCACCACCACATCATCACCGCCAATAATCAGCGTGAAGAAATCGGCAATGCCCAGCGATTGCAGCAAAGGCGCGACAAACGGCGTTGGCTTGTTGGTGACGATGGCCATCGGCAAGCCTTTGGCGTGCAGCGCCGCCAGCGTCTCTTTCACCTGCGGAAACAGCGTGCTGCCCGCTTCCACCGTTTCGGCGTAGTACTTATCGAACAACGAGCGCGCGTCGCGCTGCTCCTCGGCGTGCGGTTCACGGCCTAGTGCCCAGGTCAGCGCGCGTGTCATCATCACATCTGCGCCATTGCCAATCCAGGTGGAGGCCAGCGCAAGGCCGGGCGGCGGCAACTGCAAGTCGCCTAAAGCATGATCAATGGCCTGTGACAGACCCGGTGCGCTATCGACCAGCGTGCCATCAAGATCAAACGCCAGCGCGCGGATATCAGTGAAATGAGCCATTAACTTTCTCCAGTTCGCCGCGCATTTCGTCGATCACTTTTTTGTAATCGGGGTGACCAAAGATGGCTGAACCGGCCACAAACATATCCGCACCTGCCGCCGCGATCTGACCGATGTTATCGATCTTCACACCACCGTCCACTTCCAGACGGATATCGTAACCGCTTTGATCAATGAGACGACGCGCCTGACGCAATTTGTCCAGCGTGCCGGGAATGAAGGATTGACCGCCGAAGCCAGGGTTCACTGACATCAGCAGAATGATGTCGAGTTTATCCATCACGTAGTCGAGGTAATCGAGCGGCGTCGCCGGATTGAACACCAGACCCGCTTTACAGCCGTGCTCTTTGATCAGTTGCAGTGTGCGGTCAACGTGCTCACTGGCTTCAGGATGGAAGGTAATGTAAGTCGCGCCCGCTTTAGCGAACTCTGGAATCAGTGCATCCACCGGCTTCACCATCAGATGCACATCAATCGGTGCCGTAATGCCATAGTCGCGCAGCGCTTTAAGCACCATTGGCCCCATGGTCAGATTAGGCACATAGTGGTTATCCATCACGTCGAAATGCACCACATCCCCGCCTGCTGCCAGCGCTTTGGCGGTATCTTCGCCCAGGCGAGCAAAGTCAGCAGCAAGAATTGAAGGGGCCAGCAAAAATTGTTTCATCCGATTCTCCCAATTTTGTGCGCCAGCCAGAGCTGGCGTAATGCGTTGGTCGCGGACGAAACAGGCTAGCGGAAAAGCGCCAGCAGTTCGTCAACCTGAGTGCGACCACTTATGCTTCGGCTGATGGAACGCCGGGCTTTGACTACGTGTAAAACCGCATTCTGATACCACTCACGCGTGAGCAGCGTGTCGTGGTTGGAAATCAGCACCGGTATGCTGTTTTCATGTGCCAGCTTATTTGCCAGCTCGGCCAGATGCTGCTGCTCGCGCAGGCTAAAGCTATTGGTGTGGTACGCGGTAAAGTTCGCCGTCGCCGACAAGGGCGCATACGGCGGATCGCAATAAACCACTGAGCCAGCAGGGGCGTTGTTCAGAGTAACATCGTACGATTCACATACAAAGGTCGCTTTTTGCGCCCGTTCGGCAAACCACAACAGCTCCGCTTCCGGGAAGTAAGGTTTGCGATAACGACCAAAAGGCACATTGAACTCACCGCGTAGATTGTAACGGCACAAACCGTTATAGCCATGCCGATTGAGATAGAGAAACAGTAATGCACGCTGATATTCATCTTTGCTGGCGTTAAAGGCCAGACGTTGCGCGTAATAGGTCTCTGCGATATTACCTTCAGGCGTGAACAGCTGCCGCGCGTCTTCAATAAACTCAACCGTGCGGTTTTTTACGATGTTATAGAGATTGATCAGGTCACCGTTGATGTCCGCCAGGTGATAGCGATCATAATCGGTGTTGAGGAACACGGAACCGGCACCCACAAAAGGTTCGACTAAACAGTCACCTTGTGGCAAATGACGACGGATATCGTCAAGCAGCGGGTATTTCCCTCCGGCCCATTTAAGGAAAGCGCGATTTTTCTTCATGCTGTCGTGGTTATTACATCTTAATTATGGGCTGTGGTGGAACCGACAGCAGCTTTGCGCTTTAAACGGGGCCGCATGATCGCAGCCCCACATCAATTACTGACTTTCTTTCTTCACCTGACTCAACGGTTTTACCCACGGATTTGCCGCACGAACTTCAGCAGGCAGTGATGCCACTGCGCGCTTGGCATCGGCTGGCGTAGCGTAAGCACCGCTGACCAACACATACCAGGGCTGACCGTTACGCGTGGTTTTATACACATGATAACCGCTCAGATTTTGTTTCTTCGCCCAGGCATTCAGGCTCTCTTCTTTCGACGCACCGCTCAACTGCAGCGTGTAGCTGCCACCGGTTGGCAGTGACTTACTGGCACCGCTGCTGGCACTCACAGGTGCATTGTGTGCGGCGGTGGTATGTGTTTTATTCTCTTTTGCTCCGGCGACTGGTTTCGACGTGGCCGGCGCTTTATGCGCGGTGTTGCTGTGCGTTTCACGTGAACCGTTGCTATTAGCACGCGCAGGTGTTTCAGAGCGCATCGCCGGAGGCGTTATCGCTTTACCGTTACCGCTCACCGTAGCAGGCGCAGTGGGCAGTGAACTGTTGCCTTGCGCACCCTGTGCGGCGTTATCAACCTGACCTTGCTGGTTGCTCAACGCACTGTTGAGATCGCCCGGCAGCGTCACACGTTGCTGATTGGCTGGCGTATCGACAGGCGCAGCCTGTGTCGGTGTTGAAGACACCGCTGGCATAGAAATCGAGTTGGAATCGCTGCTTGCTGGCGAGGATGATGCAGCTGACGTCTGTGGTGCGTTTCCTTCCGCTGAAGGCGTGGCGTTTTGCTGGCCGCTCATGGACGTCGCGCCGGAAAGGTCGATGTTCTTTTCACCGCCGGTTGCCGTCGGCGCCGCATTGCCATTATTAGCAGTGGTCGCTGGTTTCTTTTCATCTGGACCGGTCAATGCCGAACCGATGCCCAGTACTACCAACAGCAGAACCAGGATGCCGATCCCCATCATCATATGCTGACGAGAAACAGGTACCTTCACTTTCGGCGCAGAAGACGTTTTGCGTGGCCGCGTAGGACGGCGGTCACTGGCATCAGGTTTTAACTCGTCTTCCGGTTTGAACTCATCCATCTAGCCTCCTCCGTAAAACAGCACGCTTCCCACGCACCGCATCACCACTCTACCCGTCATACTCAAGCTGAAACGGCGTTGGTTGCACTTTATTATCCAGATGCTCACTCACATCAGCGCCTGGAATGTATGCAATGCTCACCTTGCTGCAGTTCGACTTACTTAGGATATCTTCAGTATTTTAGACAATCGTTAATCGCAGCCAGCACCATATCATGAGCCACACCTGCGCGCACTTCAGAGCGGCCAATTGCGAGAGGCAGCACCAAACGCATTTCACCCGCCAGCACTTTCTTATCGCGCATCATGTGCGGAAGATACGCTTCTGCTTGCATGCTTTCCGGGCCGTGCACCGGTAAACCCGCTCGCAAAAATAGCGCAATAATACGATCGGTATCCGTCGACGTGAACTGACCCAGACGTTCGGCGGTACGGGCAGCCATGACCATTCCCGCCGCAATCGCTTCACCGTGTAACCAGTTGCCATAGCCCATGTGCGCTTCAATCGCATGACCAAAAGTATGGCCCAGATTGAGCAGTGCGCGTTGACCGTTTTCACGCTCATCGGCGGCAACCACTTCAGCTTTGAGTTCACAGCAGCGACGGATGCAGTAGGCCAGGGCTTGCTGATCCAATGCCAGCAGCGCATCAAGATTCTGCTCGAGCCACTGGAAGAATTCCCCGTCGAGGATAATGCCGTATTTGATCACTTCTGCCAGACCAGACGCCAATTCGCGCGCCGGCAGCGTAGCCAGGCAATCGGTATCGACCACCACTGAGGCTGGCTGGTAGAAGGCACCAATCATGTTTTTGCCCAGCGGATGGTTGACGGCTGTTTTACCGCCGACCGAAGAGTCGACCTGAGACAGCAGCGTTGTCGGTACCTGGATAAAGCGCACACCGCGTTGATAGCTCGCAGCAGCAAACCCAGTGAGATCACCAATCACACCGCCGCCGAGCGCAATTAACGTGGTATCACGTCCATGCGGTTTCTGCAGCAGCGCGGTGAAGACATCGTCCATCACAGCGAGCGTCTTGTACTTTTCACCATCAGGTAAAATCACCTGATCCACCTTCACGCCCGCCTGTGAAAGCAGTGCTGACAGCTTGTCGAGGTAGATCGGGGCAAGCGTCTCATTGGTCACCAGCATGGCGTTATCGCCTGCTTTTAGCGGCCAAAAAGAAGCCGGATCGTTAAACAGTCCGGCAGCGATGGTGATGGGGTAACTACGATCCCCGAGTGAGACAGTGATCTTCTCCATGATGACCGATACCTATTACTGAGCCGTCAGGGCGCTGGATTAATTTTTTTCCAGCATGTTGATGATCTGATTGGCGACAACTTTTGCACTTTGATCGTCAGTGCGAATAGTGACGTCAGCGATCTCTTCATAAAGTGGATTACGTTCGCCAGCTAAAGCTTCCAGTACTTCGCGCGGTGGCTCTTCAACCTGTAACAACGGACGTTTTTTATCACGCTGTGTACGAGCAAGTTGCTTCTCGATAGTCGTTTCAAGATAAACGACCACGCCGCGGGCGGAGAGACGATTGCGGGTTTCACGGGATTTGACAGAACCACCACCGGTCGCCAGGACAATGCCTTGTTTCTCGGTGAGTTCATTAATGATCTTCTCTTCGCGATCGCGGAAACCGTCTTCGCCTTCCACATCAAATACCCAGCCTACATCCGCTCCGGTACGTCGCTCAATTTCCTGATCGGAATCGAAAAATTCCATATTGAGTTGCTGAGCTAACTGACGACCAATAGTGCTTTTGCCGGCACCCATCGGCCCAACCAGAAAGATATTGCGTTTCTCTGCCATTTTATCGGTATTACTAAGAATTCGTTGATGATACCCCGCGTTCAGCATAGTGCTGGCGGGACAGGAACTGAGACCTCATGAGCATTAACAAGAGTCAGACGGAAAATTATCTCAACACTCATGGCCGTTTGGCAACCGAATAAATTGCCCCCGGCGACCTTGTAACAGGACCGGTCTGTGGTTCGCGAGACGGTAACGCCCCTCCTGTTTTCCTTCACACTTCAAGCAGCATGCGCGTTGGCTGTGTCTTTTCATCCCTGAAACTTACAGAAATAAGCTTAGAAATGAACGTTTTCACCACCGCGCTTTAACTCAATTTATTTAAGGAAAATATATTCTGACGCCAGTATCGCTTGTGACTGACGCCCATCGGAAGGTTATCCTGCCGCGTTCCGCTACACCGTTTTAAAAATCGCTAAACCTTGTAAGCTAATTCCTGCCCTGCGTCAACGCAGATGGCAAATCAGAGTGAATTTTCCGCTTTATCCGGCTGTAAGCGCTGCTTCCCTGACCAGTCTGGGGGTAATGAAGATCACCAACTCCTTCTTTTTATGTTCTTTGGTTTGCTGACGGAACAGCGTTCCCAATAAGGGCAACTCACCCAACCAAGGTACCCGCTGTTCGGTCTGCATGCGCTGTTGTTGAAAAATTCCGCCCAGCGCCAACGTTTCGCCATCACGCAGCGTCACCTGCGTTTCAATTTCCTGCTTATCAATACTCAGCACGCTGCTTTCACCCACGTTCAGGCTGCGCCCCGGCATGTTCTGGCTTAAGCGCAGTTTTAACTGAATCCGTCCATTCCCCAGCACCATGGGCGTCACTTCCATCCCTAACACTGCCTCTTTAAATTCAATCGCCGTTGCACCACTGCTGCCCGACTTCACCTCGTAAGGAATTTCGGTTCCCTGTTTAATGGAAGCGGTTTGCTGATGAGAGGTAAAAAGCCGCGGACTGGCGATGATTTCAATTTGGTTCTCCTGCTCAAGCGCGCTGAGTTCCAGATTTAGCAATCCGCCACTGACCTGCCCCAGCGTAACGCCCGCACGCAAAGCAGGATTATTCACCGCCAATGGGATCGCCAGTTGTGGATGATGCAATGCCGTCGTCACACTTTGAACAGGCGCGGTGTGCCAGTTCACCCCCAGCTCACGCAGATGTTCTTCATTGATGGTGATGATGTGGGCAGACAACTCGACCTGTTCGAGTGGCATATCCAGTGCACGCAACCAACGCGTGGCGTCACGGATCGCGGCGGCGGTGTCACGCAGCAACAAGCTGTTGGTACGGCTATCGACCGTGACACTGCCGCGTGAAGTGAGGAGTGAACGCTCCGCTTGCAGACTACGATAGACATCGCTGGCATTGGCGTAATGCAGCGTGACGGACTGCTGTTCGAGAGGAAGTTGCTGTTGCCGCTCCTCATGTTCTGTTTTCGCCTGTTGTGTCTGCATCTGTTGCCAGCTTTCGGGATAAACCAGCAGCACGCCCTCTTCCTGCACCACCGTGAGTTTTGCCAGCCGGGTCACCAGCGCCAGTGCGCGTTCCCATCCTACATTTTCCAGGCGCAGTGATAAGCGCCCTTCAACGCCAGGTGCAATCAGCAGGTTGGTTTGTTGATAATCTGCCAGCGCCTGCAAAATACGTTCAACGGGGGCATCATCAAACACCAGGCTTAAGCGTTCTTCATTTGCCTGCAGGGGCAGGCTCAAACTCAGGCACAACAGCAGGGCCATCCATTTCATAATATCCTCCTTTTATAGACCAGGTGATTTGCTGCGGCGGGCAGCTTTGCGCGACATGCAAGGTCATGCTATTCGCGGTTAATGCTGCCACCTGCCAGCTTGAGCGCGGTAACCGAGCCGAAGGGCCAAGCCGATGATTTTTTCCTTCTGGTGAGCTTAGCCAGGCAACATAGCGCGTGGGAGTACCGATAATGCCCTGCAACCGCCAGCCATCAGGTTCAGCTGCCTGCATCTGACATTGCACCTCGGCCAGCGGCTGAAAGGGATCGCGTGCCAGCGTAAAGCCGCTCCACAGCACTAACAGCCATGCACTATGGCGCATCTCCATCCTCCAGCCACAGCTGTGTGTTCAGCGCTCCCTGCTCTTCTTTGAGTTCAAAGCGCTGCGGTACAGGCAGGCGAGTCAATGACAGCTCAGAAAACAGCGGAACAAATTGCGTCCAGCCGAGCCGCAACTGTAACTGCTGCGGCTGATTATCCGGTAGCCAGCTTTCCAGTTGATCGCCGCGCGCGGTGATCAAAGCTTCGAGCGTAACTTGCTCAGTGACGCCACTCATGGGTTGCTGTAACCGTGCGATTTCCTGTTCCAGCACGTTGATGGCAGGTCGTGCAGCCAATAGCTGCTGACGCTGCATCACCTGTTGTGACATCACCGCCTGCTGGCGAAATTGGGCAGCATGAACCTGTTGCTGCGGGCGAAGCAAAATCCACCACGCCATAAGCATCAGCAGCAGAGACATGCCTAACAGACAGGCAATCCGCCACATCAGGGCTAAAGCGAGCCAGCGCTGCAATGCATCATTCACCAATGTTCTCCTGCATCCGCGCGCGCAAGACAAATCGATAGTGCCCAGCGGTTTGGCGCTGCACGCTGGCCGGTTTAACCGCGGCAAACAGCGGCTGCCGCATCAATTGATGACGAAAATCCTGGATCGCCATCATGCTCTGCGCCTGTCCTTCGAATAGCAGGATACTTTGGCGCCGTTCCACGCGTTTGAGCCAAAGCGTGCCCTGCATCAACATTGGCAAGCGCAGCCAGAACTGTTGCCAGCGCTGATGCTCATCCTTTTTACGCTGCCGTATCCGCTGCGCCTCTAATAGCTCATCGCGTTGCTGCAGCAGCAGTTGCTGTCGCGTCAACTGGCGTTGCAACGCTTCATGCTGTTGGCTGATATCCGCCAACGTCCTGTGCATCTGGCCCTGTGTCTGGCTTCCGCGCCACCATAACGACAGCACCATCATTACAGTCGTCAGCAGGACGCATCCCAGCAGGGAAAAGCTTTGCTGGCGGCGGCGCTGCTGCAACCGGACGCGCCAGGGTAATAAATTGACGGCCAGCATCATGCATCCTCCGGGCGCAGCGCCAGACCGAGCGCGATGGCAAACTCACCTTCCTGCGCGGGCAGTGGCGGTTGTCGATAGTGCAGTAATGAAAGCGGTCGGCAGTGCGTCACGCTGGATTCAGTCAAGCTGAAGGTCGAGGTGCAAAAGATGGAGGATGCCTGAGGGAAGGTTTCACGCAGTTTCGCCAGCGTTAGAGGCTCTGTGGCCGCGCCTGATGTGCCCGGCTCACCGGCTAACGTCCATAGCCAGTGATCGCTAAGCGGATGGATTAAAAGTTGGTCACGATGCAGCGGCATGCGCATGGCGATTTGGGTCAACGCCAGGCTGCTCAGTTCAAAGACATCGGGTCGCAGGCCAGCCTCCTTTAACGGCGCCAGCCACTGCGCAATCACTTCACGCCGAGCCGCCGTAATGCACAGCTGCGTTGCATTGCGTGCCGAGCGGTAGTCAATCGACAGCGTGGCGGGTTCAACCGGAAACAAGCGTGGTGCCGAGGATGCCACATAACGGCTCATTGCCGGCTCACTGAGCGAGGTTTCTGGTAGCGGCAATGTTCGCTGCAACACCAGTTGCGGAGGCAAGCCAACTCGCAGTGAATAGCGTTTCGGCAGATGGCGCTGCCAGCGCGTCAACATCTCCTGTAACAGTGGGGTAGTTTGCAACACGCCGTTGCGTAACGTATCGTGCGGCAGCGGTTGCTGCCACCAATGGCGTAACTGCCAGCCATGACGTCGGCGTTCAATGCCCAGGGCGCAGAGTTGCCCGTTTTGGATGTCCAATCCAATTTGCCAGCGCTGAAAAGCCATATGCGCGATCTCCTTATCTTTTAAGGTAAAAAAAGAGAGACCCTCAATCTTTCGAGTGGCGGCAAGGCGGAAAACGAGCTATTACTCAGGCGCTTACCGAAGTCAGCGTCTAGGGTGAGCTCGCGCAGCCGACGTGGCTGCCGCTCGAAGTATGACGGGTATATCAAAGCGTCAGGCTTGCCTTTATACTACCGCGCGATTGTTTATAAACTGCCCAAACGACAACAGATGGGAATTCTCAGGTGAAGTTCGTAAAGTATTTATTGATTCTTACAGTGTGTTGCATTCTGCTGGGAGCAGGCACGGTTTATGGTTTGTACAAATACATAGAGCCGCAGCTGCCTGATGTGAACACGCTGAAAGACGTGCGTTTGCAAACCCCAATGCAGGTTTACAGCGCGGATGGCGAACTGATCGCCCAGTACGGTGAGAAGCGCCGCGTGCCGCTCACCTTGCAACAGATGCCGCCTGAGCTGATCAAAGCGTTCATTGCAACCGAAGACAGCCGTTTCTATGAGCACCATGGTGTCGACCCGGTGGGCATTTTTCGTGCTGCCAGCGTCGCGCTGGTGTCCGGCCATGCTTCGCAGGGTGCCAGTACCATTACGCAACAACTGGCGCGTAACTTCTTCCTTAGCCCTGAACGCACGCTGATGCGTAAGATCAAGGAAGCGTTCCTGGCGATTCGCATTGAACAACTGCTGAGCAAGGATGAAATCCTCGAGCTCTACCTCAACAAAATTTATCTGGGTTACCGCGCCTATGGTGTCGGAGCGGCTGCACAGGTCTATTTCGGTAAGCCGGTTGATCAGCTTTCACTGAGTGAGATGGCGATGATTGCCGGTCTGCCGAAAGCACCGTCAACCTTTAACCCGCTTTACTCTCATGCGCGCGCGCTGGCGCGTCGTAATGTGGTACTGGCGCGTATGCTTGACCAGAATTACATCACGCAGCAGCAATATGATGCCGCGCGCAACACGCCGCTGGTCGCAACCTATCATGGTCCCGAAATTGCCTTCTCCGCACCTTATCTGAGCGAAATGGTGCGCCAGGAGATGGTGAAACGCTACGGTGACGCCGCCTACGATGATGGCTACAAGGTTTACACCACCGTCACGCGCCATCTGCAGGAGGCCGCACAGCAAGCGGTGCGCAATAACGTGATGGCGTATGACATGCGTCATGGTTATCGCGGCCCGACTAACGTGCTGTGGAAAGTGGGCGAAGCAAGCTGGGATAAGAGCCGCATTCAAAACGCGCTGAAAGATCTGCCCACCTACGGTCCACTGAATGCCGCCGTGGTGACCACTGCCACGGCCGATGAAGCCACCGCGATGATGAAAGACGGCAGCAGCGTCTCTCTGAGTATGGCGGGCGTTCGCTGGGCGCGTCCTTACAAATCCGACACGCTACAAGGCCCGACGCCCCGCAGCGTGACGCAGGTACTGCAGGCAGGCCAGCAGATTTGGGTGCGTAAAGTCGATAACGATTGGTGGTTAGGTCAGGTGCCGCTGGTCAACTCGGCCCTCGTCTCGCTCAATCCAGAAGACGGTGCGGTACGCGCGCTGGTCGGTGGTTTCGACTTCAACCAGAGTATGTTCAACCGGGCGACACAGGCACTGCGTCAGGTCGGTTCAAACATTAAACCGTTCTTGTATACCGCCGCGATGGACCGTGGACTGACGCTGGCTTCCATTCTGAATGATGTGCCTATTTCACGTTGGGATGCGGGTGCCGGAGCCGACTGGCGCCCCAAAAACTCACCGCCGACCTATGCGGGGCCTATCCGCTTGCGTCAGGGCCTGGGTGAGTCGAAAAACGTGGTGATGGTACGTGCGATGCGTGCGATGGGTGTGGATTACGCCGCAGAGTATCTGCAGCGCTTCGGCTTCCCGGCACAGAACATCATCCATACCGAATCGCTGGCACTGGGTGCGGCTTCGTTTACCCCAATGCAGGTGGTGCGCGGTTATGCCGTGATGGCTAACGGCGGCTTCCTTGTCGATCCTTACTTCATTACCAAAATTGAGAATGAACAAGGCGGCGTGGTGTTCGAAGAGAAACCGAAGATTGCCTGCCCACAGTGCAATCTGCCGGTGATCTACGGTGATACCAAAAAATCGCTGGCATTGAGCGAAGAGAGCGTGGAAAACGTCGCGACCTCCGATCAATCGCAGAATCAGGCAGTGCCGCAGCCGGAGCTGGAGCAAGTGCCTGCTCAGCCGCAACCCGCAGGTGACCAGCAATACGCACCGCATGTGATTAATACACCGCTGTCGTTCCTGATCAAAAGCGCACTGAACTCCAACGTGTTCGGTGAGCCAGGTTGGATGGGAACAGGCTGGCGTGCAGGTCGTGACCTGAAGCGTAACGATATCGGCGGAAAAACCGGTACCACCAACAGCTCGAAAGATGCGTGGTTCTCTGGTTACGGCCCTGGTGTCGTAACCTCAGTGTGGATTGGTTTCGATGATTCACGCGCGCTGGGCCGCTCGACCATGTCAGGCGCGATTCCTGACCAGATTTCTGGCTATGAAGGCGGCGCGAAGAGTGCTCAGCCTGCCTGGGATGAGTACATGAAATCTGCGCTGGATGGCGTGCCGGTACAGCCGCTGACACCGCCAGATGGCGTTGTCACTGTGACGATCGATCGCGGCACGGGCAAGCTGGCCAACGGTGGCGGCAATACCCGTCAGGAGTACTTCATCAATGGCACTCAGCCAACGGAGTATTCAGTGCATGATGTGGGCACCACACTCATGGACAACGGCCAAAGCCACGAACTGTTCTGATAAAAAAAGCCGGCGTATTCGCCTAATGCTTGTCAGTTAAGATCTTAATGGAGGCCGCAACGGATAACGTTGTGGCCTCTTTTTTACCGCCCTTGGGTAATGCCGCACTCTTCTTTCCGGCAGCACCAGCCCTGGAGCCATCGCCATT
>NZ_VWXC01000024.1:0-77039 GCF_011752685.1 Candidatus Pantoea communis | reverse complement strand
AATCGTAACGAGAGACGATATCAAGGGCCTGACTGAGCTGCATAAAAAAATCCGGAAACGAAGCGTTTCCGGATTCTTACACAGCCACTGGATCGTTCAACTGATCCTTAACTGATCGGCATTAGGCAAGCGCCATCCTTTTTAATCACATCAGCATGGTGCCAAATCAGGCATATACAGGCAGACGCGCACAGATATCGAGTACCTTCTGCTTGGTGCGCTCGATGGTCGCTTCGTCGTTGATGTTGTCCAGCACGTCAGCGATCCAGCCAGCCAGCTCACGCACGTCTGCTTCTTTGAAGCCACGACGTGTCACTGCTGGCGTACCGATACGCACACCGGAGGTCACGAATGGGCTCTTCGGATCGTTAGGTACACTGTTTTTGTTCACAGTGATGTTAGCACGGCCCAGCGCGGCATCCGCTTCTTTACCGGTCAGGTTTTTGCTCACCAGATCGATCAGGAACAGGTGGTTATAAGTACCGCCTGAAACGATGTTGTAGCCACGCTCCAACAGAACTTCAACCATTGCTTTGGCGTTTTTAGCCACTTGCTGCTGGTAAGATTTGAACTCTGGCTCCATTGCTTCTTTGAACGCCACCGCTTTACCCGCGATCACGTGCATCAATGGACCACCCTGACCACCCGGGAACACCGCGGAGTTCAGTTTTTTGTACAGATCTTCGTCGCCGTTTTTCGCCAGAATCAGGCCACCACGTGGACCCGCGAGGGTTTTGTGGGTGGTTGAGGTCACGATGTGAGCATGCGGAACCGGGTTCGGGTAGACATCAGCGGCGATCAGACCGGCAACGTGTGCCATGTCAACGAACAGGTAAGCGCCCACGCTATCAGCGATTTCGCGCATTTTTGCCCAGTCGCACACGCCAGAGTATGCAGAGAAACCACCGACGATCATTTTTGGCTTATGGGTTTTTGCCAGCTCAGCCAGTTCGTCGTAGTTGATTTTGCCGGTTTCGTCGATGCCGTAAGGGATGACGTTATACAGCTTGCCTGACAGGTTCACTGGTGAACCGTGCGTCAGGTGACCACCGTGCGCCAGGTTCATACCGAGGATGGTGTCGCCCGGCTGCAACAGCGCAGTGTAAACCGCGAAGTTGGCCTGTGAGCCAGAGTGCGGCTGTACGTTGGCAAAGTCTGCGCCAAACAGCGCTTTCGCGCGATCGATTGCCAGCTGCTCAACGATATCAACGTATTCACATCCGCCGTAGTAGCGTTTGCCCGGATATCCTTCGGCATATTTGTTGGTGAGCTGTGAACCTTGCGCCTGCATAACGCGTGGGCTGGTGTAGTTTTCAGAAGCAATCAGTTCGATGTGCTCTTCCTGACGCACCTTCTCTTGCTCCATAGCCTGCCACAACTCGGCATCATAATCGGCAATGTTCATATCACGCTTTAACATCCGGCATCTCCTGACTAGCTAACTTTTTTAACGGCAGTTTAGGCCCCGGCAAGGGGCGAAGGCCAACAGTGTAAACGGTTTTGACAGGTGACGGTAGCGCCAATCCCCTCTTTTTACGCAAACGATTGGCACGGCGCTGGAACGGGTTTTTTACGCCTTTTTGCAAGCCTGTAAATCACGATATTTGCTCACGCTGGAGAGGAATATTTTTCAGGTTTGTGGGCCAGCTTCCAGCTTCAGCACCTAACCCGCAATCAAAACAGGGGATTTACAGGCTGGATGAACGATCATAAGATGCATTTAAAATACATGTTTAAATTCACTGTGAGGCATTCACCATGCTCGATGCGCAAACTATCGCTACCGTTAAGTCTTCCCTGCCCGCTATTGCTCAGCTTGGCCCGCAACTCACTGGCCATTTCTATCAGCGTTTATTAACCCAGCATCCGGAACTGAAAAACGTCTTCAACATGAATAATCAGCGCAGCGGCAATCAGCGTGAGGCGCTGTTTAATGCCGTTGTTGCGTACGGCAGCAACCTTGAGAATCTGGCGGTGCTGCTGCCGGCGGTGGAGAAAATTGCGCAGAAGCACACCAGCCTGAATATTCAGCCCGCGCAATATGCGGTAGTCGGTGAAACGTTGCTGGCCACCATCGAAGAGTTGCTCAATCCCGGCGATGACGTCTTACAGGCGTGGGGCAAAGCTTACGGGGTGCTGGCGGATGTGTTTATCCAGCGTGAAGAGGCGATTTATTGCGCCTCAGAAGAGAAAGTCGGCGGCTGGCGTGGCGCGCGTGACTTCCGTATTCGCACCATCAACACTGAAAGCTCAGTAATTAAAAGTTTTGAGCTGGTACCTAACGATGGTCAGCCTGTCGCCGATTTCCTGCCCGGACAATATCTGGCCGTTAGTCTGCGACCTGAAGGTAACGAGAATATCCAGCATCGCCAGTATTCACTCACCCATCTACCTAACGGTAAATCCTATCGTATCGCAGTGAAGCGCGAGGAACACGGCAGCGTTTCCGGTTGGCTGCACACCCATGCGAAGGTCGGTGATATTGTACAATGTACGGCTCCAGCGGGTGATTTCTATCTGCAAACGACAGGAACCGTGCCGGTCACACTGATTTCTGCCGGTGTCGGCCAAACCCCAATGCTGGCAATGTTAGCCAGCCTGGCCGAGCAGCAGTATGCAGGCGCGGTTAACTGGCTGCATGCGGCCGAATGCGGTACACAGCATGCTTTCGCGGATGAAGTGCAAGCCACAGGTGCTCGCCTGCCACATTTCACCAGCCATATCTGGTATCGCGAGCCGGAAAGCGTGGACAGTGGCCGTTTTGATGCGCAGGGATTCATGGACCTCGCAGGCATCTCCAGCCAATTGAATCAGGCCGACCGCCAGTTCTGGCTCTGCGGCCCTCTGCCATTTATGCAGTTTGTCGCGCGGCAGCTGGTCGATGCCGGTATCAGTGCCGATCGTATCCATTATGAAGTTTTTGGCCCGCACAAAGTGCTGTAAACAAAAAAGCCTGCATCATGCAGGCTTTTTAACAGGCTAACGAAGGGGCTTAGATCGCCTCTTCGTCCTCTTCACCGGTACGGATTCGCACCACGCGCGCCACGTCGAACACAAAGATTTTGCCGTCGCCGATTTTGCCGGTCTGCGCGGTATTCATAATGGCTTCAACGCAGGTGTCGACGATGTCATCACCGACCACCATTTCGATTTTCACTTTTGGCAGAAAATCGACCATGTACTCCGCGCCACGATACAGCTCAGTGTGGCCTTTCTGGCGACCAAAACCCTTCACTTCACTGACCGTCATCCCGGTGATGCCCACTTCAGCCAAGGCTTCGCGCACATCATCGAGTTTGAATGGTTTAATAATTGCATCGATCTTTTTCATGACAGATCCTTTTTTCACTCCCTCCATGATGGACGGATAACAAGTAGTATATACCCGTCCTGCTTCAAGTTGCAGAGGGGTTGGCGGCTCTCTTTTCCCCAAATCGCTTGAAGAAGTAAGCTCATCGGGATGCTTTCGTTTGCCGTCTGACTGCAACTCAAATTATTTGGGGTAGTCAATGGATGAATCAATATGCCGCAGCAAGCTACTCTTTAAATTCACTGGCGTCCAGCTCATGGCGTGACAGCAGCTTATAGAATTCTGTACGGTTACGTCCAGCCAGACGCGCAGCGTTGGTGACATTTCCTTTGGTCATTTGCAGCAATTTGCGCAGATAGTTGAGCTCAAATTGATTACGTGCCTCAACAAAGGTCGGCAGCGCGGTGTTTTCACCCGCTAACGCCTGTTCAACCAGCGCATCCCCGATCACGGGTGACGTGCTCAGCGCGACACACTGCTCAATCACGTTGACCAGCTGCCGCACGTTGCCAGGCCAACTGGCCCCCACTAAACGTTTCATCGCATCCACAGAGAAGCTGCGCACGAAGGGTTTATGGCGTTCGGCCGATTGGCGCAAGAGATGGTTCGCCAACAGCGGAATATCCTCTGCACGTTCATGTAGTGCGGGAATCTTCAGATTCACCACATTGAGACGATAGTAGAGATCCTCGCGGAAACTCTTTTTCTCCATCGCTTTGGGCAGATCGCGATGGGTGGCCGAGATGATGCGCACGTTGATATCGACATCCCGATTACTGCCCAGCGGACGCACTTTTCGCTCCTGCAAGACGCGCAGTAGTTTGACCTGCAACGCCTGTGGCATATCACCAATTTCATCAAGAAACAGCGTGCCACCCTCCGCCGCCTGAAACAGCCCTTCACGCGCACTCACGGCACCGGTGAAAGCCCCTTTGGCGTGACCAAACAGCTCAGACTCCAGCAGTTGCTCCGGTAGCGCACCACAGTTAATGGCAATAAACGGCTTGTTTGCACGCGGGCTGGCGGCGTGAATCGCCTGCGCCAGCACCTCTTTACCGGTACCGCTCTGGCCGTTAATCAACACGCTAACATCGGATTGCGCCACCATGTGCGCCTGATCCAGCAAACGCAGCATCAATGGATTGCGCGTTACCACGGCCTCACGCCAGGTGTCATCGCTGACCGGCGCGCGCTGTGCCAGCGCTTCATCAATGGCTTTATACAGCGCGTCACGATCCACTGGCTTCGTCAGAAAACTGAACACCCCCTGCTGCGTAGCGGAAACCGCTTCGGGGATCGAGCCGTGCGCCGTAAGAATGATCACTGGTAAACCCGCATGGCGTTTCTGGATTTCGCCAAATAACGCCAGTCCGTCCATTTCATCCATACGCAGATCGCTGATCACCAGATCAACTTTCTCTTTCTGCAACTGGCGCAGCGCATCCGGGCCACTTGCGGCGGTGGTCACCTGATAGCCTTCACTGCTTAAGCGCATGCCAAGCAGTTTAAGCAGGCCGGGATCATCATCCACCAGCAGTAAACGTGCAGACTGTTTCATGGTCACTGATCCTCACTTTGTGCATCACTGGCGCCGTGCGATGTATCGCTGCTGTCCGCCGGTTTACGGGACGACAGCTGGCGTTCGATGTCAGTTAAGCGCTCAAGCTTACGCTGAGTCTCCTCCAGTGATTGACGCAGTTTGGTTTGCTGCTGGCGCAGGCTATCCAGCTCAGTATCGTGGCTTTGCTGGAGTGCAGCATAGCGGCTGCGTTCACCGCTTAACGCCAGCTGCGCCGCCTGATTGCTACGCCACAACATTAATAACGGACGCACGGAGGTTGGATAGGAAGCGCTGTAACCGTCTAGCGTATCGACGAACTGACGGCGCTCAAAGGGCGTCACATTGCCATTTGCCAGCAGAATGCCTTGTTTAAAAGCACGCGACCAGCCTTGTACTGGCCAGCGTCGTGCCTCAGCCCGCGCTTCCGCTGGGGATAAACGCTCACCACAGTCGATAGCACGCTGCCAGTAAAGAGGGTTGCTCATGGCTGTTGGCGTTTCAATCTTCCACACGTTTTGACAATCGGTCGCCAGATAATCAGGCAGCCGCACTTCTGGCTCAGGAAGATTGGTGCCATCGTGTAACGCGCTGCCCGTGGACGGTGTCTGGCAGGCACTCAAGCCAAATGCCACCAACGCGCAGCTAAAAAGTTTAATCAGGGTGTGTTTCATTAATCAGGCATTCCCGGCGCTGGTCGTCAAAATGATTCGAAAACAGACATCCGCATCCTTGCGCGTTACCAATTGCAAATCGCCCTGCATCCTGCGCAGGCAATCTTTGGCGATGCTTAACCCCAGCCCGCTGCCTTTAACTGGCCCTTTGCGCTGCTGGCTGCCCTGAAAAAAGGGCTCAAAAATCATCGCCTGCTCTTCGGCCGGAATCGGTGTGCCGGTGTTCGCCACCTCAATCCACACCTGGTTGCCTTTCTGTTGGCTCTGCAGCCAGATGTTACCGGATTCGCTGCCGTAGTTCACGGCGTTCGAATAGAGGTTGTCGATGACCCTTTGCAGCAATGTTGCCTCTGCCAGACAGTGCGCCACCTGAAGATCAACATGGGTGGTGATCTGACGTGCACCGGCGGGCAATGAATGGATTTTAACGACCGCATCAACGATGTCATGGATTGCTACCGGCTCCAGCGCCATGGGGCCATCCGCCAGTTTGCGGTTGTAATCCAAAAGTTGTTCGATGAGACGCTGCAAATGGCGGCTGCTGGTATCAAGAATCGCGACCACTTCTTGCTGTTCCGCATTGAGCGGCCCAGCCACCTGATCGGCCAATAATTCCGTGCCCTCTCGTAAGCTGGCAAGCGGGGTTTTCAGTTCGTGTGAGAGATGACGCAGAAACTCATGTCGCTGCTCTTCCAGCCAACTTAGGCGCTCGCTCAGCCACACGATGCGCTGGCCAAGAGAGCGGATTTCACGCGGACCACGAAAACTCACGCTATCGCCAAGCGCTTTGCCTTGCCCCAGTCGGTTAATCATCCGCTCTACGCGTTTAACCGGGCCGATGATCATGCCGGTAAACAGCAGCACCAGCGCCAGACTGATCAGGAACAGAATCAGCGCCTGCCAGCCGAAAAACTGGCCGCGATCGGCGATTTCGCGCTGAAGCTGCAAGCCACGAGAAAATACCACTTCACGCGTCGCCTGCACCATTTGCGCATTGGCATCAGAAAAATGTTCGAGGGCCGTTGCGGCTTTTGCCACTGGGTTACCGTTGTCGCACTGCACGCTGGCGAGCTGCGGCAAGGTTTCCTGCAACGCTTTGAAGGAAGGAAGATCCGGCAGGCTATCCGCATGGCTGGTGAGCATCTGACCGTACCGCGTCCACTGCGTCTGATAAAGCTTTTGCAAGGTGGCATCCCCTAACACGCAATATTGACGATAACTGCGCTCCAGCTCGAGCGCCGTGCGCGCCATCGCTTCGCTGCGGCGTACGTCGGTAAAGGTATTGCGATTGGTATCTGCGGCCTGATTACTCAGCGCAGACAAACTTTCCCAGGCTTGCCACGCCAGCACCAGCAATGGCAACAGGACCAGTAAAAAAGCCATCAAGACTAACTGCCGCAGGGATCGGGGAAACAGACGCCATCTCTTCACTACCGCGCATCCTTTAATGTGAGCTGCTGGCATGCTAACGAAGTATCAATAGGGAAGAAAGTACCGAAAGGAAAACGGCAGCCCTTTTGGGCTGCCGTGAGAGCGACGCCGCAGCATCGCTTGCAAAATAGGTGGAGCCTAACTCAACGTTGCGTCCGATGCTTGATAACGTTGCAAAGCAAGCGATTATCGGTTGGGTGGACGGCAGGCTCCGTTTGGTGCGTCATTCGAATTTTATGAGCTCAACCGCAGTGCGGGGCAATCATAGACAGGAGAATGAGCAACGCAGTGAGTATAGCAACTATCGTGCCAGAAATGAAATAGCATTGATTATCAGAGTAATGCGAGGTGTGACGCATTTTTTTATGAAAAAGCGGACCGGCTGGTCTGGCGAAAGTGTCGCTGATCAGCAACGAGTTAGAGGATGAAAAATTGATCCAATATAAATCAATAATTTAAATGTCACCATTTAGCGACACATCAAAATCGTGTTTGTCGCTAATTTCCGACAATTTTGCGAGCCAGCCAAAGTAGGTCATGGCGTAATTGAGTGAGTGAGTGAGTGAGTGAGTGAGTGAGTCTGGACCAGCCGGCCAAAAGAAAGGCCGCCTTGCGGCGGCCTCTGATGCTATTGGCTAAATTAGCCCAGCTGCTTACGTGCGTTGCGGAAGATACGCATCCATGGGCTGTCCTCGCCCCACTCTGCTGGGTGCCAGGAGTTGCTCACGGTGCGGAACACACGCTCTGGGTGCGGCATCATAATGGTGACACGACCGCTTTCGTTGGTGACTGCAGTGATACCGTTCGGCGAGCCGTTCGGGTTGGCTGGGTAATTTTCGGTCACTTTACCGAAGTTGTCCACGAAGCGCAGCGCCACCAGACCTTTGCTTTCCAGCTGAGCCAGATGCGCACCGTCACGCACTTCCACGAAGCCTTCACCGTGCGACACGGCGATTGGCATATGAGAACCGGCCATGCCGTCCAGCAGCAGCGATGGGCTCGCAGCCACTTCGACCAGGCTGAAACGGGCTTCAAAACGCTCTGACTGGTTACGTACAAAGCGTGGCCACAGTTCGCTACCCGGAATCAGCTCACGCAGATTCGACATCATCTGGCAGCCGTTACACACGCCCAGCGCCAGCGTCTGCGGACGGTGGAAGAAGTTTTCGAACTCGTCACGCACACGGCCGTTGAACAGAATCGACTTCGCCCAACCTTCACCGGCACCCAATACGTCACCGTAAGAGAAGCCACCGCACGCTACCAGTGCCTGGAACTCTTCCAGACCACGGCGGCCCGCCAGCAGATCGCTCATGTGCACATCGACTGCGGTGAAACCAGCACGGTGGAAGGCAGCTGCCATCTCAACGTGGGAGTTCACGCCCTGCTCACGCAGTACGGCAACACGAGGACGCGCGCCTGTGGCGATCATCGGCGCAGCAACATCTTCTTCTGGCTTGAAGGTCAGATGAACGTTCAGGCCAGGATCGTTGTCGTCTTTCTTCGCTTCGTGCTCCTGATCGGCACAGGCAGGGTTGTCACGCAGGCGCTGCATCTGCCAGGTGGTTTCTGCCCACCAGGTACGCAGCGTGGTGCGGCTTTCGCTGTACACCGCGCTGTCGCCAGAACGGATGACAAAGCGATCGCCCGGCAGTGCCTGACCAATCACATGCACATTGCTGCTCAGGCCATGGTCGGCAAACACTTTCTCAACGGCGGCACGGTCAGCGGCGTTAATCTGGATCACTGCACCCAACTCTTCGGTGAACAGTGCTGCCAGCGCATCGTTACCCAGCGCGGCGATATCGGCTTCGATACCGCAGTGACCGGTGAAAGCCATTTCTGCCAGTGTTACCAGCAGGCCGCCATCAGAACGGTCATGGTAAGCCAGCAGCTTCTGCTCGGCCACCAGCGCCTGAATGGCGTTGAAGAAGCCCGCCAGTTGCGATGCATCACGTACGTCGGCTGGTTTGTCGCCTAACTGACGATAAACCTGTGACAGCGCGGTAGCACCCAGGGTGTTTGCGCCGTTGCCCAAATCAATCAGCAACAGCAGGTTATCCTGGTCAGCTTGCAGTTGAGGCGTTACGGTGCGGCGCACATCTTCCACACGCGCAAAGGCGGTAATGACCAGCGACAGCGGTGAGGTCATCTCACGCTCTTCAGTACCCTGCTGCCAGCGAGTTTTCATCGACATCGAGTCTTTGCCGACCGGAATAGTGATGCCCAGCGCCGGACACAGCTCTTCGCCAACCGCTTTAACCGCAGCGTACAAACCGGCATCTTCACCTGGGTGACCTGCTGCGGCCATCCAGTTTGCAGAGAGCTTCACGCGCTGCAGTGAACCAATCGCGGTGGCCGCCAGGTTGGTCAACGCTTCACCGACCGCTAAACGACCAGATGCAGCGAAGTCCAGCAAGGCGACTGGCGCACGTTCGCCCAGTGAGAAGGCTTCGCCGTGATAGCTATCCAGGCTGGCGGTGGTCACTGCACAGTTCGCTACCGGGATCTGCCATGGGCCGACCATCTGGTCACGCGCCACCATACCGGTTACCGAACGGTCACCGATGGTAATCAGGAAGGTTTTCTCTGCCACAGTTGGCAGATGCAGTACGCGATTAACGGCGTCAGCCACGGTAATGCCGTCACGCACCAGCGCATCGCCTTTGGCCTGCTGAGTGGCAACATCACGCGTCATCTTCGGCGTTTTGCCCAACAGCACGTCCAGCGGCATGTCGATAGGGTTGTTATCGAAGTGGCTATCCGCCAGGTTCAGATGCAGCTCTTCGGTGGCTTCACCGATCACCGCATAAGGGGCACGCTCACGCTTACACAGCTCGTCAAACAGCGCCAGCTGAGCCGGTGCCACCGCCAGCACATAACGTTCCTGGGATTCATTACACCACACTTCCAGCGGGCTCATGCCTGGCTCATCGTTGAGGATGTCGCGCAGGTTGAAGTTACCGCCACGGCCACCATCACTCACCAGCTCTGGCATCGCGTTCGACAGACCGCCAGCACCGACGTCGTGGATGAACAGAATCGGGTTGGCTTCGCCCAGCTGCCAGCAACGGTCGATCACTTCCTGGCAGCGACGTTCCATTTCCGGGTTGTCACGCTGGACAGATGCAAAATCCAGATCCGCATCAGACTGCCCAGAGGCCATTGAAGAGGCTGCTCCGCCACCGAGGCCAATGTTCATCGCGGGTCCGCCGAGCACGATCAGTTTCGCGCCGACGACGATCTCACCCTTCTGCACGTGGTCAGCACGGATGTTACCAATACCGCCCGCCAGCATGATCGGCTTATGGTAGCCACGCAGTTCTGAGCCATTATGGCTGTTCACGCGCTCTTCATAAGTACGGAAGTATCCGTTCAGTGCCGGACGGCCAAATTCGTTGTTGAACGCTGCGCCGCCCAGTGGGCCTTCAGTCATGATATCCAGCGCGGTAACAATACGCTCCGGCTTACCAAAATCTTCTTCCCACGGCTGTTCAAAACCCGGAATACGCAGGTTGGAAACGGAGAAACCGACCAGGCCCGCTTTCGGCTTCGCGCCACGTCCCGTTGCGCCTTCATCACGGATTTCACCACCGGAACCGGTCGCAGCACCTGGCCACGGCGAAATCGCGGTGGGGTGGTTATGGGTTTCCACCTTCATCAGGATATGCGCCTCTTCCTGATGGAAGGTGTATTCGCCCTTCTGCGCATCGGCGTAGAAGCGGCCCACTTTTGAACCTTCCATTACCGCGGCGTTGTCTTTATAAGCAGACAGAACGTGCTCAGGATTGTGTTCAAAGGTGTTTTTGATCATTTTAAACAGCGACTTCGGCTGTTTTTCACCGTCGATAATCCAGTCGGCGTTGAAGATTTTATGACGGCAGTGCTCTGAGTTTGCCTGAGCAAACATATAGAGCTCGATGTCGTTCGGATTGCGGCCCAGTTTGGTGAAGGCATTCAGCAAATAGTCGATTTCGTCATCGGCCAGTGCCAGGCCCAGCGTGGTGTTGGCCTGTTCCAGTGCAATGCGACCGGCACCCAGCACATCAACGCTTTTCAGCGGCTGTGGTTCATGGTGTGCGAACAACTGCTGCGCATCATTCAGGTCACCGAACACGGTCTCCATCATGCGGTCATGCAGCAGGCTAGCCAACTGTTGCCATTGCGCTTCCGTCAGCTGCGGCGCCTGCACATAGAAAGCCATACCGCGTTCGAGGCGGATAACCTGGGGCAGATCGCAGTTGTGCGCGATATCGGTGGCTTTTGATGACCACGGAGAAATGGTGCCGGGACGCGGCGTCACCAGTAACAGACGCCCTTGTGGCGCGTGCTCGGCGAGAGAAGGACCGTATTTCAGCAGACGTTGCAGGCGGGCATGTTCATCCGCACTGAGCGGTGCACTGACATCGGCAAAATGGACGTACTCGGCGTAAATATCACTCACTGGCAGGTGAGCGTCCTGAAAGCGGGTCAGCAGTTTGTTTACACGAAATGCCGACAGAGCGGGCGAACCACGCAGAATTTCCATCATCAAAGATCTCTCGTCTTCGAAGCGCCGGGCGACGCTTCATTGGGCGCAACAGGGGAAAACGGGCGGTATTATAGAGAAACAGCACGGGTTACGAAACCGTTTGCGCATAAAATCTGGCACTCAGCATTTGGCTGAATTTTGCACAATTCTTGCTATATAAGTTGCCCTGCTGCACTTTGTTGCGCAAAATGCCCCTCGCTCTGGGAGTAAAAACAACACAAATACTGCCTTTAAAAGACAGAGGCCTGTGAGCCATTACGAGACAACTATTTGAAACGCCTGAAAATAAACTATCTGTTTATCGGTCTGATCACCGTGCTACTTGCGCTGGCACTGTGGCCTTCCATCCCCTGGTACGGGGGCGGAAAAGACGCGTTATCACAGATTAAATCACGTGGAGTGCTGCGCATCAGTACCGTCAACTCCCCGCTGACTTACTACACCATCAATAATGCACCAGCCGGTATGGATTACGAGCTGGCGAAACGCTTCGCCGATTATCTTGGCGTCAAACTTGAGGTTACGGTGCGTCCGAACCTCGGCGATCTGTTTGACGATCTGGATGATGGTAAGGCGGATTTGCTCGCAGCTGGGCTGATCTACAACGGTGAACGCCTTGCCCACTATCAAAGTGGACCGAGCTACTACTCTGTTTCGCAGCAGTTGGTGTACCGCATTGATAAGCCACGGCCGAAGAATCTCGGCGATTTGAAAGGCCGCCTGATTGTGCAGTCCGGTTCGGCATATCTGTCAACTTTACGTTCCGCAAAAGCTGACAGCTATCCCGATCTCGATTGGGCGATTTCTACCGATCAGGGACAGAAAGCGCTGCTGGAAGCCGTCGCCGACGGCAAGCTGGATTACACCGTGGGCGATTCGGTCACCATCGGCTTATTGCAGCGCATCCATCCGCAGCTGGCCGTAGCATTCGACATCACCGATGAAGAACCGGTCACCTGGTATCTGCCACGCAATGATGATGACAGTCTGAATGCGGCAATGCTCGACTTCTACAGCCAGATGGGCGAAGAAGGCACAATGGCGCGCCTCGAAGAGAAGTATCTCGGTCACGTTGGCACTTTTGATTACGTGGATACCCGCACCTTCCTGCGCGCGATTGATAACACGTTGCCGGATATCAAACCGCTGTTTGAGAAATACGCGGCGAGCATGGACTGGCGTCTGCTGGCAGCCATCTCTTATCAGGAGTCGCACTGGAATCCGCAGGCGACCTCACCGACCGGCGTGCGTGGCATGATGATGTTGACGCGTAACACCGCTGACAGCCTTGATGTGAACGATCGCCTCGATCCTGAGCAGAGCATCCGCGGCGGCAGCGAATACCTGCAACGTATGATGGAGAAGGTGCCGGACACCATTCCTGATGATGAGCGCATCTGGTTTGCATTGGCGGCCTATAACATGGGCTATGCGCACATGCTGGATGCCCGCAAGCTGACGGCCAAACAAGGCGGTAATCCTGATAGCTGGGCCGATGTCAAACAGCGTCTGCCGATGCTGAGCCAGAAGCGTTATTACGCGCAAACCTCCTACGGTTACGCGCGCGGCCATGAAGCTTACAACTATGTCGAGAACATCCGTAAGTATCAGATCAGTCTGGTGGGATATCTGCAGGAGCAGGAGAAGCGCATCGCTCAGCAGTCGGCGCTGGAAGCCGAATTGGGCGCCGGTTACCCGGCGGTCGAACCTAAGATTGCGATGAACTAACCTTCGCGCTGCGCCTGGCGCAGCGCTTTCTTTTGCTCACGGCGCATGCGGAAGAAGTCACTCAACATTCCGGCACACTCTTCTGCAAGCACACCGCAATCAATCTGAATCTGATGATTCATACCTGGGTGACCAATCACGTCCATGAGCGAGCCCGCTGCGCCCGTTTTCTCATCCTTTGCACCATATACAAGCCGCGTAATGCGACTGTGTACCATCGCACCGGCGCACATCACGCAGGGTTCCAGCGTCACATACAACGTGGTATCAAGCAGGCGATAGTTTTCGAGGATTTTGCCGCCCTGCCGCAGCGCCATGATTTCGGCATGCGCGGTCGGGTCGCACTGACCAATCGGTCGATTCCAGCCTTCGCCAATCACTTTATCACCCTGCACTAATACCGCGCCGACCGGCACTTCGCCCTGTTCCCACGCGCGACGCGCCAGCTCCAGCGCATGGCGCATCCAATATTCATCAGTTTGTGGGTTCACCGGGCAGCTCCTGCGGATTTAAAGGCGGCGCATTATAGACGGAATCGCCGCATGATTCACTCCAGCTGTTGCAGCTCACCGCGAGGTGTCACCCGCCAGCGATGCTGGCAGAAGAACAGCAGCGGGTTATCCTGTTTACTGTCGCTGTAACCGCTGTAGAGTTGCAATGGTGTACCAATCTTCTCTTCGAGTTGAGCGACCTTCTCATGCCCGAGGCAACGCATGGCCAGCACGCGTCCCCCTAAACCGGGTTGCATCTGACTGGCAATCAGCTGTACGCGCGGCAGAAAGGCCGAATCGAAATAGACCTGCTCCACCAGTGATTGTGGTGAACCAGTGATCAGCCACACATCCGCATCATCGCTACTGAGATAATCGGTCAGACGTTGTTGCACCACCGGAAAAGCGGTGACGCGCTCGCGGAACCATGTCGCGAACGCGGCCTCACGCTGACGCAGGCGCAGCTCACTGTGGCCAAAAGTAATGGCCCACAGCAGTAAACTCATTGGCCAGCGTGCAGCGCGCCCTTTAAACAGCATTCCCAGACCAATCACCGGCAACAGCGGCACCACCAGCAACAGGTTGATCGGCTGACGTCGCAGCAGATAACGCATAAAAGTGCCAAACATGTCCTGCTGATGCAGCGTGCCATCAAGATCGAAAAACACCACGCGGCGTTGCGTACCCTTTGTCAAACTCCACTCCTTATCTTTCCTTTCTACGGCTTGCCCTACAGTTTAGCCAGCTTCAACGGCGGGGGCGAAAGCGGTCATTTTTAATTCCAATGGCCACAATGCCAGCTGAATAGTTTATTCTTTGTGTCGGCGTGCTGTCATTAAACCCTGATGGTGCGAAAAGAGACTAAGCTCAAGCGGGATTAGATGGATTAAGGATCGAACATGAGTTCATTGCTGCGAATTCGCCAGCTCTACCCTCGACTGGCGCTAAATGAGCGTCGGCTGGCGGATTTTTTGCTGTCGCAGCCGGATCGGGCACGGCATCTGAGTTCACAAAAACTGGCTGAGGAATCGGGCGTCAGCCAGTCGAGCGTGGTGAAGTTTGCCCAAAAATTGGGCTATAAGGGGTTCCCGGCGCTGAAACTGGCACTGAGTGAGTCGCTGGCGGATCGCGATGCCATCACCGTGCACAATCATATTCTTAGCGACGATCCCCTCAAAGTGGTCGGCGAAAAATTACTGACTGAGAAGATTTCCGCTATCCGCGCCACGCTGGATATCAACAGCGAAGAGAAATTGCTGCAAACCCTGCAATTGCTGAAAAACGCCAACCGCATTTTGTTAGTGGGCATCGGTGCGTCGGGGTTAGTGGCGAAAGATTTCTCATGGAAGCTGATGAAGATTGGCATCAACGCGGTAGCCGAGCAGGATATGCATGCCTTACTGGCGAGCGTGCAGGCGATGGCACCGGGGGATGTGCTGCTGGCGATTTCCTATACCGGCGAGCGGCGTGAGATTAACCTTGCGGCACAGGAAGCCGCACAGCTGGGGGTCGACGTGCTGGCGTTTACCGGCTTTACCCCCAACTCGCTGCAACAGTGCGCTTCCATATGCTTGTACACCGTTGCCGAGGAGCAAAGCACGCGCAGTGCCGCAATCTCATCCACCAGTGCACAACTGGCGTTGACCGACCTGCTGTTTATGGCGTTGGTACAAAACGATCCAGAACGCGCTTCAAGCCACATAAGGCACAGCGAAGAACTGGTCAAAAAACTGGTGTAATGCGAAAAAGGCCGTTATCCGGCCTTTTACTGGCTGATTCTTAGCCCACAGAAGGGTAACGCGGAGTTTTCCTGATTCCTGGCTGACTTATAGCGAATTCTGCTGCAGCGAACTTAATTCCCGCTTTGTTTGATCCAGCACAACAAACCCTGCGCCTGCAGAAGCCGATTTTATGATAAGGTGCGCGCCTTCTTTATCAGGCTAACGGCGATCATGGCTTTACTCATTACGGCGAAATGCATCAATTGCGATATGTGCGAACCTGAATGCCCGAACCAGGCTATCAGCTTCGGTGAGATGATCTATGAGATTGATGTCGACCGCTGCACCGAGTGCGTAGGCCATTATGATGTGCCGACCTGCCAAAGCGTCTGCCCGATTGATAACACCATCATTTCTGACCCACAGCACCCGGAAACCCGTGAGGCGCTGTGGGAGAAATTTGTCGTGTTGCACCCTTAGTCTTCGATGATCACCGTTGCGCAGGCGTAGTGGCGCTCATCGGCCAGGGTAACATGCACATGTTTCACGCCCAACTGGCTGGCAATCACTTTTGCCTGTTCGAAAAAGCGTAAGCCCGGTTTGCCCAGCGCATCGTTGTACACTTCGAATTGATTAAACGCCAGACCACCGCGAATCCCGGTACCAAAGGCTTTAGCCGCCGCTTCTTTCACCGCAAAACGTTTGGCAAGAAAGCGCACCGGTTGCTGGTGCGCCTGATATTGCTGCCACTCGGCTTCGCTCAAGACGCGACGCGCCAGACGATCGCCGGATCGCTCAATCACGCCAGCAATACGTTCGATTTCAACGATGTCGCTGCCGAGTCCGAGAATCGCCATTAACGACGCGCTTCCCGCATCAGCTGCTTCATCTCTGACACCGCATCTGCCAGGCCACTGAACAGCGCACGGCCAATGATGGCGTGACCAATGTTTAGCTCATGCATCTCCGGCAGTTCTGCGATGGGTTGCACGTTGTGATACGTCAGACCGTGACCGGCGTTAACCTTCAAACCGAGGCTGGCTGCAAACGTGGCCGCTTTGCGAATGCGAGACAGCTCGGCTTCACGCTCCAGCCCTTCCGGTGCTTCCGCGTAGGCGCCAGTGTGAATCTCAATGTAGGGTGCGCCGCTGGCAACGGCCGCTTCAATCTGGCGATGATCGGCATCGATAAACAGCGACACCAGGATACCCGCTTCGCTCAGCAGGCGAACCGCTGCGTTGATTTTGTCCTGCTGACCCGCCACATCTAATCCGCCTTCGGTGGTCACTTCCTGGCGCTTTTCTGGCACCAGACACACGAAGTGCGGCTTGATGTCGCAGGCAATGTCGATCATTTCATCGGTCACCGCCATCTCCAGATTCATACGCGTCTGGATGGTATCGCGCAGAATTCGCACATCGCGATCGGTGATATGACGACGATCTTCACGCAGGTGCACAGTGATGCCATCTGCGCCCGCCTGTTCAGAAACAAACGCAGCCTGGACTGGATCGGGATAATTCGTGCCACGTGCGTTACGTACGGTGGCGATGTGGTCAATGTTGACCCCTAACAGCAACTCAGCCATGACAATCCTTAAATAGGTTCAGTGTGTTTGCAGTGTACCGTGCTGAGCATATCAGGCGGTACGACCAGCGCTAGTCGTTTGCCACATCGGGCTTCTTTTTCGGCACAAACTGGCGAAACAGTTCCTGGCTCTTCAACGGTTTACCGCCCAGATAAGGCTTGAGCGCCATACGCGTGAAGCGCTTGGCAGCACGCAGGCTGTCGGCATCGGGAAACTCGCGTTCCCACAGCGCACGCAACTGGCGACCGGTAAAACTGCGTTGATTCACCACCAGGCTGGCGATAAACCCCTTCTCTTCACGATAACTGTACGTCATGCCGTCATCGATCTCCTCACCACTGCCCGCACAGTGCAGGAAATCCACGCCGTAGCCAAGATGGCCCAGCAGCGCCAGTTCAAAGCGACGCAGCGCCGGTTCAGGCGTGCCACTGCCTGCGGCCAGCATCTGGATGCAATGGAGATAGTCAAAGAAGAGGTCGGAGAAAGGAATTTCCTGCTCAAGCACGCGAGACAGCAGTTCGTTAACGTACAACCCGCAGTAGAGCGTGATGCCACTGAGCGGTAAGGCCAGTGACACCGCTTCGGCGCTGCGCAGCGTTTTAACTTCGCCACGTCCCCCCCAGCGCACCAGCAGCGGCGTGAAGGGTTGGAGTGCACCTTTGAGTTGGGAACGGCGCGAGCGTGCGCCTTTGGCCAGGACGCGGACGCGCCCTTCGCTTTCGCTGAACAGATCGAGCAGGAGGCTGGTTTCGCTGTAAGGGCGACTATGCAGCACAAAGGCGCGTTGCCAGCCTTCCATCAATTATTCGTCTGTATAGCCCAGGCTGCGCAGTGCACGTTCGTCATCCGCCCAACCCGATTTCACTTTAACCCACAGTTCGAGATGCACTTTGGCTTCAAACATCTCTTCCATGTCTTTACGCGCTTCAATACCGATGGTTTTAATCTTGGCGCCTTTGTTGCCAATCACCATCTTCTTCTGCCCTTCGCGCTCGACGAGGATCAGACCGTTGATGTCATAGCCACCACGATCGTTAGAGACGAACTGTTCGATTTCCACGGTCACTGAGTAAGGCAGTTCCGCACCGAGGAAGCGCATCAGTTTTTCACGGATGATCTCAGACGCCATGAAGCGCTGTGAACGATCCGTTATGTAATCTTCCGGGAAGTGATGGTCAGATTTCGGCAGGCATTTACGCGCGATAGCGGCAATGGCATCAACGTTCTTACCGCTTTCTGCCGAGATCGGTACAATCTCAAGGAAATTCATTTGCTGGCTCAGGAACTGCAGGTGTGGCAGCAGAATGGTTTTATCCTGAATGTTATCGACCTTGTTAACCGCCAGCACCACCGGCACTTTGCCGTCGCGCAGCTTGTTCAAGACCATTTCGTCGTCCGGCGTCCAGCGGGTGCCTTCAACAACAAAAATCACCAGCTCCACATCACCAATTGAGCTGCTGGCAGCACGGTTCATCAGGCGGTTAATCGCCCGCTTCTCTTCCATGTGCAGCCCGGGAGTATCCACGTAGATCGCCTGATAAGCGCCTTCAGTGTGAATACCCATGATGCGGTGACGCGTGGTTTGCGGTTTACGCGAGGTGATCGACACTTTCTGCCCCAGTAATTGGTTCAGTAAGGTGGATTTGCCAACGTTAGGTCGGCCAACAATCGCGATAAAGCCGCTGTGTGTTTCGATTTCGCTCATTCGAGTCCTGACTTGGGCAGCGTCGCTGTCGGCGCTGCGATATGACTATGTATTTTATTCGAGACCAAGCTTAATTAATGCCTGTTCAGCGGCAGCTTGCTCTGCTTTACGGCGGCTGGAACCTACACCCACCACCGGTTCTGCCATGCCACTCACCTGACAGTGAATGGTGAATTCCTGATCGTGGGCTTCGCCACGCACCTGCACCACCAGATAAGAAGGCAGCGGCAGGTGACGCCCTTGCAGAAACTCCTGCAGACGCGTTTTTGGATCTTTTTGCTTATCACCCGGGCTGATTTCATCAAGGCGATTTTGGTACCAATCGAGAATCAGTTTCTCAACGGTTTGAATGTTGCTGTCGAGGAAGATACCGCCAATCAGCGCTTCAACCGTATCAGCAAGAATCGATTCGCGACGGAAACCGCCACTCTTCAACTCGCCCGGTCCAAGACGTAAACATTCGCCAAGTTCAAACTCACGCGCCATCTCTGCCAGGGTATTGCCCCGTACCAGCGTAGCGCGCATGCGGCTCATGTCACCTTCATCCACACGCGGGAAGCGGTGATAAAGCGCATTGGCAATCACATAGCTGAGAATGGAATCGCCAAGAAACTCAAGACGTTCATTGTGCTTACTGCTGGCACTGCGGTGAGTCAATGCTTGCTGCAGTAGTTCCGGATGAGTAAAAGTGTAGCCCAGTTTGCGCTGCAGCTTGTTAATAAGGATGGGGTTCATGCGATTCCAGTTATTCTGTGCGTCTGTAACTCTGCATACGAAACAGGGCTGAGCTTCCAACACGTTCTGTTTCGTTTGCAGTGGCCCCCCGAAAGAGGCCAACCGTGTTGCCCACCGCAGTGGGCATAATGCTTAGTGGATTCCGCCGATGCGACTTAAGCGCACGCCCGTTGGCCACTGTCCTTCTTGTTTCTCAAAGCTCATCCAGATAGCCACCGCTTTACCGACCAGATTCTTCTCAGGCACAAAGCCCCAGTAGCGGCTGTCGGCGCTGTTATCGCGGTTATCACCCATCATGAAATATTGCCCTTCCGGCACGATCCACGTGGATTGCGGCTGACCCGGCTGCTGATAATACATGCTTGCCTGGCTCTGCGCTTCGTTTACTAACAGGATATCGTGCGTCACCGTGCCCAACGTCTCTTTACGTGTTCCCAGACGCAGGCCGCCCTTCATGGTTTCGCCCTGTGGTGCTTCAAAGAAGCCGTTGCCGGTTTCATTGCCATCAAAGCCGCTGAAGGTTTGAATGAAGCGGCTTGGCTCTACGTTGGTATAGGTGATCGGCAACGCGGTATCGCATTTGCCCGTGCCACAACCCGGGTTAACCGTCAGCGTTTTACTGTAAGGATCAAACACCACTTTGTCGCCCGGCAGACCGATCACACGTTTAATGTAATCGACGCTCGGATCTTTCGGGTATTTAAACACCGCCACATCACCACGCTGCGGATGACCCGTTGGGATCAGCGTGGTTTGAGTAATCGGATCTTTGATTCCGTAAGCAAACTTCTCCACCAGAATAAAATCACCAATCAGCAACGTCGGCATCATGGAACCTGATGGGATCTGGAACGGCTCAAAAATAAATGAGCGAACGATCAGTACCACTGCCAGCACCGGGAACACCGATGCCGCCGTTTCTACCCAGCCTGGCTGAGCCGCCACTTTGGCCAGCGTTTTGCCGTCCAATGTGTTGCCCGCCTGCGCTTGTGCAGCTGCCTGCTTAGCACGACGCGCCGGAGCCCACTTAAAGCGATCGATACACCAGATAACACCCGTTATAAGCGTGGCGATCACCAGAATCAGGGCGAACATATTAGCCATTAAAGTTCCTTATTTGCTGTCTTTACCGACATGCAGAATGGCAAGGAATGCTTCCTGCGGCAGCTCAACGTTGCCGACCTGCTTCATTCGCTTCTTACCGTCTTTCTGCTTCTGCAACAGTTTCTTCTTACGGCTCACGTCACCGCCATAGCATTTCGCCAGGACGTTTTTACGCAGCTGCTTGACCGTTGAGCGAGCGATAATGTGGTTGCCGATTGCCGCCTGAATCGCAATATCGAACTGCTGACGTGGGATCAGATCTTTCATCTTCTCCACGAGGTCGCGGCCACGATACTGAGAGTTATCACGGTGGGTAATCAGCGCCAGCGCATCAACACGTTCTGAGTTAATCATCACGTCGACACGCACCATGTCAGAGGCCTGGAAACGTTTAAAGTTATAGTCCAGCGATGCATAGCCGCGAGACGTTGATTTCAGACGGTCGAAGAAGTCGAGTACCACTTCTGCCATCGGGATTTCATAGGTCAGCGCAACCTGTTTACCGTGGTAAACCATGTTGGTCTGCACACCGCGTTTCTCAATACACAGGGTGATGACGTTGCCGAGGAATTCCTGCGGCAGCAGCATATGACACTCGGCGATCGGTTCGCGCAGTTCTTCAATATTGTTCAGCGGTGGCAGCTTCGAAGGGCTGTCAACATAGACGGTCTGGCCGTCGGTGGTGATGACTTCATAAACTACCGTTGGCGCTGTAGTAATCAGGTCGAGATCGTATTCACGCTCCAGACGTTCCTGAATGATCTCCATGTGCAGCAGACCGAGGAAGCCGATGCGGAAGCCGAAGCCCAGCGCCGTTGAGCTTTCTGGCTCATAGAACAGTGAGGCATCGTTGAGGCTCAGTTTGCCCAGCGCATCACGGAACGCTTCATAGTCATCAGAGCTGATCGGGAACAGGCCAGCATATACCTGTGGCTTCACTTTCTTAAAGCCTGGCAGGACATGTTCAGCAGGATTGCGTTGCAGCGTCAGGGTGTCACCGACTGGCGCGCCCATGATGTCTTTGATAGCGCAAACCAACCAGCCTACTTCACCGCAGTTCAGTTCATTACGGTCAACCTGTTTCGGTGTAAAGATACCTAAGCGATCAGCGTTATAGGTCTGACCGGTGCTCATCACCTTCACTTTGTCGCCTTTACGCAGCGTACCGTTCTTGATACGAATCAGTGACACAACGCCCAGGTAGTTATCGAACCATGAGTCGATGATCAGCGCCTGCAGTGGGCCTTCCGGATCACCTTCCGGTGGTGGGATATCACGCACCAGACGCTCAAGCACATCCGGAACGCCAACGCCGGTTTTCGCCGAGCAGCGCACGGCATCAGCCGCATCAATACCGACGATATCTTCAATCTCTTCCGCCACGCGCTCAGGATCGGCCGCAGGCAAGTCGATTTTGTTCAGAACCGGTACCACTTCCAGATCCATTTCCATTGCGGTGTAGCAGTTCGCCAGCGTCTGTGCTTCAACGCCCTGACCTGCATCGACCACCAGCAAAGCCCCTTCACAAGCCGCTAAAGAGCGGGAAACTTCATAGGAGAAGTCAACGTGGCCGGGAGTATCGATAAAATTGAGCTGGTAAGTTTCACCGTTCAGCGCTTTGTAATCGAGCGTGACGCTTTGCGCTTTGATGGTAATGCCGCGCTCGCGCTCCAGATCCATAGAATCCAGAACCTGCGCCGCCATCTCACGATCGCTGAGGCCACCACAAATCTGAATCAAGCGGTCAGAGAGCGTTGATTTGCCGTGGTCGATGTGTGCGATGATGGAGAAATTTCGTATGTGCTTCATTTATATGAATATCTTCACGTAAAAAATCAGTGGAAAACTTGAGCACAGACACATTCAGGAAAGTGAGCTTTACCCGGAATCCTGTCAGCCTCATTAATGACGACGCATATTACACTGTTAACGCCGCGCGTTAAAGAATGGAACTGTGGGGAATCGCAACAGATTTCAGCGGGTAAGCCTAAATGAAAAAGCCGCGCATTGCGCGGCCCTGGCAGGGATCAACCTTCATTTTCTACGCGCATGGCATCGGGCGGTAACGCAACGCTGAGGATGATCGGCTGAAAGGCTTCCCGATGACCGAACACGCTGGAAACCCCTTTAGCCACAATAAAGCCACCAATGCCGCCTAACAGTGCACCGCAGGCCGCCGCCAGATCGCTGTGGAACAGCATCTGAAACAGACCTGCGACTAAAAACAGGCCAAACAGCGGCGTCATGTAAACCAGCAGCGCTGAACCCAGCAGACTGCTTTCACGGATACCCAATTCAATGCGCTGTCCGGGCTGTAAAGGCTCCGGGCTGGCAATGGTCATGACATGAGCATTTTTCGGCCCAAGTTGATTGAGCGCGTGGCTGCCGCAGCCTTTGCGGGCTGAACAGCTGTTACAGGAGGTTTTCGCTTCCGAGTGCAGCGTGGCAATGCCTTCTTCCCACGCCACCACGGTGGCCCATTCTCTCATCATTTTTGTGCACCTGAATCTATGCTGTCCGCGATACGTTTGGCCGTTGCAGGCGGTAATTCGCCCACCACGGTGATTTCACGATTATCGCGCACTTCTGTCTGCACCGTACGACGCCCAGTGCGCAATGACTGCGGCACACTGCTTTTATCGGCAGGCGTAATGTTGATAGCAAAGCTAAATAAGCCATCGCTGTACAGACGAGATTCTACGGTTTTATTCATGGCTGGCATATCGCGGCGACTCTGCGAAATCAGTGTCATACCCGCTGGCAACCAGCCTGGCTGCCAGCTGAGCTGCACTTTATCGCCCGCCGGTAATGACAGCGTTGGCGGCAGATTGGCTTTTTCCAGCCCCTGCATCAGATTACGCACGCCTTCATCCACCGCAAAGCTGATGACACGGAACTGCTCCAGCGTTTCACCATCACGATCCAGCAAATCAATGCGTAGCGGCAATTTAGTATCAACATCCAGCCACACGACATAGCTGTAGCGCGTGCCATCACGCGACACGATGCGCACCACTTCGCACATTTGATCGGCCATACGTGAACGTCCTACCGGAATAAAATCGTAGGCATCACCAAGGCGGGAGAAATCAGCAAACATCAATGCAGGCAGCGCATCAATAATGTGATTGCCCGGTAGTGAGAAAGGATCAAGTCCAGGCTCGAAGTAGCTGATGTCATTGCCACGTTGAATCACTTCACGACGCGGCCCATCCATCTGCAACAGTTGGGCAAAGATACGATTATCGATAACTGCATGACGATAGCGCAGAGATTCAATGCCAAGACGAGAGACATTGATGTAGGCGAATTCGTAGTTGAGGTTCTGGCTTGCCTGCTCCATCTGCTGTAACAACGCCCCGGAAGCAGATGTCTGCGCCGGGGCGGTGGAGGACCAAAGCAGGCTGCCTGCCAGCAGGCTAACGGCACACCAAAGTTGCTTCATTACTGCTGTTGAGTTCCTAACGACTGATTTCCGGGAACATTAGCTTGCGCCTGCTGTGGATCATTCTTTTCATCGAACTGGACCTGATCAGCATGCAGACGGCGTTGCAGTTCATAGTCCTGCAGCATGGCATTCACACGACGACGCTGTTCCTGTACCTGCTGGTTAGAGCTATTGGTGTCAAACGCGTCAGAAGGGACGCCAAGACTGACAGGAGAAGCTTTACCCATCATCGGCAGCGTATTAAACGCTGGAGAATCTGAGGTTTCCGTTGCACTGCTGCCAGGCTGAGTATTGTAGTGCTGAACACCGACAATCACCGCCAGCGAGACACAGGCAGCCACACCAATCTGCGCCAGTTGTGCAGTCCAGGTGCCGCCACGACGCCAGAACGGCATTTTCTCCCAGCGTGATGGCTCAGGCTGCGCTTCAGGAATCAGCGGAGTCACTTTACGCAATGGCTCATTTTCAATGGCCGCTGCAACGCGTGCGGAGATATCAAAATGCAGCACTTCACCGACATCACCTCGTAAGGTGTCGCGGATTAGATGGTAGCTCTCCCAGCTTTTTTGAAGATCTGCATCCTTCGACAACGACGCCAACAGCTCGTTATCGAGAGTTTCACCATCCATTAAAGCGGAAAGTTTTTCTTTCTGCATGCTTTGGTACCCTTCCAGTAGCCGTTATCACTGACGTTGGATAAGCGGTTGAACTTTATTATCAATGGCCTCTCGGGCACGGAAGATACGCGAACGAACGGTACCCACCGGGCAATCCATGATGGCGGCAATCTCTTCGTAACTTAAACCATCCAACTCCCTGAGGGTGATGGCCATACGCAGATCTTCGGGAAGCGCCTCAATGGTCCGAAAAACAATTTGTTTCAGTTCCTCTGACAACATTAAGTTCTCAGGGTTCGAAATTTCTTTTAATGCTCCCGCACTTTCGAAATTTTCTGCATCGATAGCATCCACATCGCTGGATGGCGGACGACGCCCCTGAGCCACTAAATAGTTTTTTGCTGTATTCACCGCAATGCGGTACAGCCATGTATAAAAGGCGCTATCGCCACGGAAAGATTCCAGTGCGCGATACGCTTTAATAAAGGATTCCTGAACCACATCAGGCACATCGCCTGAAGGGACATAACGTGAAACCAGGCTCGCCACTTTATGCTGGTATCGAATCACCAGTAAATTAAATGACTTTTGATCTCCCTTCTGAACCCGCTCAACGAGAACCTGATCCGTTAACTGCTCGCTCATCCGAGGTAATGTCTCCCCAAATCTCTTTTTATGCGTAAGTGAACTGCCAGCACATCTCATTGTTCTGAGCAAGCATGCGCTTAGAGTCATATGTTGGCCTGAAGTTCACCACGACCAGATATTTTCCGTATCGGAACCACGACATCATTGTTGTTGATTGTCTTTCAGTGTAGCGACTGGCTACGCCGTTGGCGTCATTTGCGGCACCGATAATCGCTGGGAGAGTACCCTATGACGCCCTAATTTTCACCTTTATTACCTGAATTTTCAGAGTGTTTGGTATAAAAAACACGATGTGCTTATTTTCGGACATAACTTACTGAAATCGCGTGATTATGTCGCCGCTCTGGATAATTTTACCGCGTAATTTGTTCAAAATACTTCACAGGACCGGCTTCCAGGCTTATGCTCGGAAAACCTTTTGTTTAGTAAATTAAACACCATGACATCGAATCCTGATTACCAATGTGATGTGTTAATTGTGGGTAGCGGTGCTGCAGGCCTCTCTCTGGCGCTGCGACTGGCACCCTATTACCAGGTGACCGTGTTAAGCAAAGCACAGGTGAACGAAGGTTCGACGCTGTATGCCCAGGGCGGTATCGCCGCGGTGTTTGATGAAACAGACAGCATTGAATCTCACGTCGAAGACACATTAATTGCCGGTGCAGGCTTATGTGAGCGCGAAACCGTTAGCTTTATCGCCAGCAATGCGCGCCATTGCGTGCAGTGGTTGATTGATAACGGCGTGGCCTTCGACAAGGAACCACAAGGTGACGGCGAAGCGCGTTACCATCTGACGCGCGAAGGTGGTCACAGCCATCGTCGAATCCTGCACAGCGCCGATGCCACTGGCCGCGCGGTGGAAACCACGCTGGTGAGCCAGGCGCTAAGCCATCCCAACATCCGTATTATTGAACGCACTAACGCCGTTGATTTAATTCTTTCCGACAAACTGGGGCTGCCGGGTAAGCGTCGGGTGGTGGGCGCGTGGATCTGGAACCGCAATCGCGAACAGGTGGAAACCTGTCGTGCTCGTGCGGTGGTACTGGCCACTGGCGGTGCAGCAAAAGTGTATCAGTACACCACCAACCCGGATGTGGCCTCTGGTGATGGTATTGCGATGGCATGGCGTGCTGGCTGCCGTGTCGCCAATCTGGAATTCAATCAGTTCCACCCCACCTGTCTGTTCCATCCTCAGGCACAGAACTTTTTGCTCACGGAAGCGTTGCGCGGCGAAGGCGCATGGCTGTTGCGCCCGGATGGTACCCGTTTTATGCCTGATTTTGACGAGCGCGCTGAACTGGCCCCGCGCGATATCGTGGCGCGCGCTATCGATCATGAAATGAAGCGTTTAGGTGTCGATTGCATGTATCTGGATATCAGCCATCAGCCAGAGAGTTTTGTCCGCGCGCACTTCCCAATGATCTACGAGAAATTGCTGACCTTCGGACTGGACCTGACCAAACAGCCAATTCCCATCGTGCCTGCCGCGCACTACACCTGCGGCGGCGTGATGGTGGATCAGCAGGGCCGCACCGATGTCGATGGGCTGTATGCCATTGGTGAAGTGAGCTACACCGGCCTGCACGGTGCCAATCGTATGGCATCGAATTCTTTGCTGGAGTGTCTGGTATATGGCTGGTCTGCGGCGGAGGACATGATTCGCCGCTTGCCGGATGTTGCCGCCGTCGAGCAACTGCCGGCCTGGGATGAAAGCCGGGTCGATGACGCGGACGAACGCGTAGTGATTCAGCACAACTGGCATGAACTGCGCCTGTTCATGTGGGATTACATGGGAATTGTGCGCACCACCAAAAGGCTTGAGCGCGCACTGCGCAGAATTAATTTACTGCAGCAGGAGATCGATGAGTATTACGCGCATTTCCGCCTCTCCAATAACCTGCTGGAGTTACGCAATCTGGTGCAGGTGGCGGAGTTGATGGTCCGCTGTGCGCTGGAACGCAAAGAGAGTCGCGGCCTGCACTATACGCCTGATTATCCCGATCAACTCCCGGAAGCTTTACCGACTCAACTCCAGCCAGAGCATTATCGGAACAGATAGAAATCACTCACCAGACTCAGCCAGTCAGCCGAATAGCTCTTATCTTCATCACGAATGGCGAGACGTTCCAGCAACGTTTCGCCTGCCGTGGGCGAGAAACCTAACACCAGACGATTCGGCGGACGATGCGCGTAAGCCGCCACGTCGTAGCGATACCGCAGATGCCAGCCTTCAGCCAGCGCCAGTGGAATAAGATTTTCTCCCGCATCTTCGGGCAGCACCACGCAAAAAATCCCCTCTTCTTCAATTAGCTGAGCGGCACAACGCAATAGCGTGGGATGATCAAGTGTGGTGGTACTGCGCGCGCTATCACGCTCTGCGCTGGCTGACGCCGTTCCCGGCGCAAAAAAAGGTGGATTGCTGACGATCAGGGAGTAGCGTTTTTCCGATTGCTCGCTCCAGCTGACGATGTCCTGTTGATGTACAGTGATGCGATCGGCCCAGGGAGAAGCCTGCACGTTTTCCTCAGCCTGGCTAGCCGCACTGGTTTCCAGCTCGACGGCATCCAGCATCACCTGTTGTGGCGTACGCTGTGCCAGCATCAGCGCAATCAATCCGCTGCCGCAGCCAATATCCAGAATTCGTCGCGCGCCTGCCACTGGCGCCCAGGCACCCAGTAACACGCCATCGGTGCCGACTTTCATCGCGCAGCGGTCATGCGCCACGAAAAATTGCTTAAAGGTAAAACCATCTTTTCTTAACATTGCCCGCGTCTGCGGCTGGTCCTGAGACATACTTCACTACCGTTGAATTATCTACTGCGGGGAGTGTAACGTGGTCGTGAGGGGAATTCACCTTCACCTGCTGCACACAAACAGATGAAGATTATGTCTGTTCTGTCTATAATCAGCGCCCCAAACTGAGGTAGACCATGACCGTAACCACATTCTCCGAACTCGAACTCGACGAAAGCCTGCTGCAAGCGCTGCAGGAAAAAGGCTTCACGCGCCCCACTGCCATTCAGGCTGAGACCATTCCTGCCGCGCTGGAAGGCCGTGACGTTCTGGGTTCGGCGCCAACCGGAACGGGGAAAACCGCTGCTTTTCTGCTGCCCGCTTTACAGCATCTGCTCGACTTCCCACGCAAAAAATCGGGCCCGCCACGTATTTTGATCCTCACGCCAACCCGCGAACTGGCGATGCAGGTTGCCGATCACGCACGTGAGTTGGCTAAACACACGCACCTGGATATCGCTACCATCACCGGTGGTGTGGCTTATATGAACCACGCCGAAGTGTTCAGCGAAAACCAGGACATCGTGGTGGCCACCACCGGTCGCCTGCTGCAGTACATCAAAGAAGAAAACTTTGACTGCCGCGCAGTAGAAACGCTGATTCTGGATGAAGCCGACCGCATGGTCGACATGGGCTTCGCGCAGGATATTGAAACCATCGCAGCGGAAACCCGCTGGCGCAAACAGACGCTGCTGTTCTCCGCCACGCTGGAAGGCGAGAACATCAAAGATTTTGCCGAGCGTCTGCTCAACGATCCGGTATCAATTGAAGCGGATCCCAGCAAAAGCGAACGTAAAAAGATTCAACAGTGGTTTTATCGTGCTGACAACCTTGAGCACAAAACCAAGCTGCTGGTGCACCTGTTAAAACAGCCTGAAGCCAAGCGCGTGGTGGTGTTTGTGCGTAAGCGTGAGCGCCTGCATGAACTGGTGACCTGGCTGCACGAAGCCGGCATTCGTACCAGCTATCTTGAAGGTGAGATGGTGCAGGTAAACCGCAATGAAGCGATTAAGCGTATCAACGAAAATCGCGTCAATGTGATGATTGCGACAGATGTTGCGGCACGCGGTATCGACATTGATGACGTTACTCACGTCATCAACTATGACCTGCCTCTTACTGCCGATATCTACTTGCACCGCATTGGTCGTACGGCGCGAGCTGGACGTAAAGGCACGGCGATTTCGTTGGTTGAGGCACATGATCATGTGTTGCTGGGTAAAATTACCCGTTATATCAACGAACCGATTAAAGCGCGCATCATCGAAGAGTTGCGTCCGGAATCGCGTGCACCGAGTGCTAAAGTCACGGGTAAACCGTCGAAAAAAGCCCTTGCGAAGCGTAAAGAGCGCAAAGAGAAAGAAGCTGAAAAACCGCGTGTTAAACAACGTCATCGCGACACCAAAAATGTCGGTAAACGTCGTAAGGCCAGCGGCAGCAGCACACCAGAAAGCGGTGCAGAATAAATCAGCACGCACTCAATAAAGCGCCTCTGATGAGGCGTTTTTTTTATCTTTAGCCTGCCAAAATAACGCTTCGGTTATATTTTTGCTGTGAATCCCCTTTCCGGCATTCCCTTTCAGGATAGATAAAGACAAAAAAGCCGCGCCGAAAGGTATCAGCGCGGCCTGGATTGCTGTGTGACTTTTCGTCAGCCGATCAATTACAGACTTTCAGTGAAAGTACGGGTAATCACATCGCGCTGCTGTTCAGGGGTAAGCGCATTAAAGCGCACCGCATAACCAGACACACGAATGGTCAGCTGCGGATATTTTTCCGGATGCTTAACCGCATCTTCTAAGGTTTCGCGGCGCAGCACGTTGACGTTCAGGTGCTGGCCCCCTTCAATACGCACCTCGGGTTTCTGCTCCAGCGGGATTTCGCGGTAAGCAATGTCGCCCAAATCGCTGATCGCAACGATCTGATCTTCCGTGAAATCGCCTTTTGCGCACAGGCAACGGGCTTCCGCTTTCTCATCATCCAGCAACCAGAATGAGTTCAGCAGTTGTGGGTTATTGGCCTGAGTAATTTGAATACCGGTAATCATAGTGACCTCCAGGGCTTTAGTGCGCGATGTTTCCTATCACGCGGTGTATCCATTGATCTGACACATTGATATACCACTGAGGATTTGCCGCCGTTTTGACCTGTATCAATTATGCTGGCAAGCGAAATGCGCTTCATCGCTAACAAATTGATTTACAACCATTACGCATAAAAACTTTTTCTGTATTTTTTCAAATTATTTTTACCCTTCTGCTGCCGCGTGCGACACGTTAAGCTAGGCGCAAAATTTTGCAGGGAGTTAACGATGGCTGAGAAGCTGACCTGGCACGACGTGCTGGCTGAAGAGAAAGAAAAACCTTACTTCGTCGAAACCTTAAAAGCGGTCGCCAACGAACGTGCCGCAGGTGTGACCGTGTATCCGCCGCAAAAAGACGTGTTCAATGCCTTCCGTCTGACGGAACTGGGTGACATCAAGGTGGTGATTCTGGGTCAGGATCCCTACCATGGCCCGAATCAGGCGCACGGTCTGGCGTTCTCCGTGCTTCCCGGCGTGCCCACGCCTCCTTCACTGCTGAATATGTACAAAGAATTGGAGCAGGATATTGCGGGCTTTACGCGCCCACAACACGGCTTTCTCGAAAGCTGGGCCACACAAGGTGTGATGCTGCTGAACACGGTGCTCACGGTAGAAGCCAGTAAAGCGCATTCCCACGCGCGATTCGGCTGGGAAACCTTTACCGACAATGTGATTAGCGCGATCAACCAGCACCGTGAAGGCGTGATTTTCCTGCTGTGGGGTTCGCATGCGCAGAAGAAAGGCAGCATTATCGACACCCAGCGCCACCATGTTTTGAAAGCGCCGCACCCTTCCCCGCTTTCCGCCCATCGCGGCTTTTTTGGCAGCAAACACTTTTCACAAGCGAATGCGCTGTTGAGCCAGTCTGGTCAGACGCCGATCGACTGGATGCCCGTTCTGCCATAGAAATAAAAACGGCCGCAATCAGCGGCCGTTTTTGTGTTTAGCAGGGCAATCAGCCTTTAGCTTTGGTCACTGCCACCATCGCTGGACGCAACAGGCGGCCATTAAGGGTATAACCACGCTGCATCACCATCAGTACATGGTTCGGCGCCATATCTTCTGATTCAATCATCGACATCGCCTGATGCACATCCGGATTGAATGGCACGTTGGTTTCACCGACTACTTCAACACCATACTTACGCACGGCACCCAGCAGGGATTTCAGCGTCAGTTCGATGCCTTCGATCATCGAAGCCAGTTCGGTGTTCTCTTTATCAGCCACTTCCAGCGCGCGCTCCAGGCTATCAATCACTGGCAGCAGTTCGTTGGCAAATTTTTCCAGCGCAAACTTGTGCGCTTTTTCCACATCCATTTCGGCACGGCGACGGATGTTCTCAATCTCCGCCTGAGCGCGCAGCTGTGCTTCACGCACGCCACCTTGCGACTGGGCTAATTCCGCTTCCAGTTGCGCGATACGCTCATCACGCGGATCCACCTCAGTTGCCGTCTCTGCGTCCACGTGCTGCTGATCCTGTTGAATTTCGTCTGAGACTTGCTCGTTAGGGGTGTTCTGTTCTTTACTACTCATGAATTTCTCCGCGTTTTGCACATTCATCTCGCTGGTTGGCTTATTATGGGGATCAGTTTGACGGTTTCAAGTGAACCCATCACATTGCCTGGCCGTTTTGGCTTATGAGGAACACGCGCTAAATGAACAAACACTTTAACTGCATTGGGATTGTCGGCCATCCGCGCCATCCTACTGCGTTAACCACCCATGAAATGCTCTGGCGCTGGCTGACAGCAAAAGGCTATGAGGTGATCGTCGAGCAGCAGATTGCGCGCGAACTGAACCTGAAAGATGTGGAAACCGGCAGCCTGGCGGAAATCGGCCAACGTGCAGATTTAGCCGTGGTAGTGGGCGGTGATGGCAATATGCTGGGCGCCGCACGCGTGCTGGCACGTTATGACATCAAAGTGATTGGGATTAACCGCGGTAATCTCGGTTTTCTCACCGATCTCGACCCGGATAATGCCCAGCAACAGCTCGATGACGTACTGCAGGGCGAATACTTTGTCGAAAGCCGTTTCCTGCTGGAGGCGCAGGTGTGCAAAGAAGCGTGCTCGCCGCGGATCGGAAGTGCCATTAATGAAGTGGTGCTGCATCCGGGGAAAGTGGCGCACATGATTGAATTCGAGGTGTATATCGATGAGGTCTTTGCGTTTTCCCAGCGTTCGGATGGCTTAATCATCTCGACACCTACCGGCTCAACCGCCTATTCCCTCTCAGCAGGTGGCCCGATTCTGACGCCATCACTGGATGCCATCGCCATTGTGCCGATGTTCCCGCACACGCTTTCTGCCCGCCCGCTGGTGATCAACAGCAGCAGCACCATTCGACTGCGTTTCTCATCTCTGCGTAGCGACCTGGAGATCAGCTGCGATAGCCAGATTGCGCTGCCTATCCAGGAAGGAGAAGATGTGTTGATTCGCCGTAGCGCGCATCATCTCAACCTGATCCATCCTAAAAATTACAATTATTTTAATACGTTAAGCTCGAAGCTGGGCTGGTCAAAAAAATTGTTCTGAAAATCACCGCCAGCCACTTTACTGTATAAAAAACCAGTTTATACTGTATGAAAAACCATATCTGTTTTTACATACAGGTGATTTCATGCTGGCACAACTGACCATCAGTAACTTTGCTATCGTTCGTGAACTGGAGATCGACTTTCATCGTGGGATGACAGCGATCACGGGGGAAACCGGCGCAGGTAAATCCATCGCAATCGATGCGCTGGGCCTGTGTCTGGGCGGCCGCTCTGAAGCAGATATGGTGCGTCAGGGTGCCAGTCGTGCCGATATCTGCGCGCGTTTCCAACTCAAAGCCTCACCTTCTGCACAGCGCTGGCTGATGGAGAATCAGCTCGATGAAGGCAACGAATGCCTGCTGCGCCGCGTGATCAGTGCCGATGGCCGCTCTCGTGGCTTCATCAATGGCACTTCGGTGCCGCTGTCACAACTGCGTGAACTCGGACAGCTGCTGATTCAAATCCACGGCCAGCATGCGCACCAGCTGCTGCTCAAGCCAGACCACCAAAAACATCTGCTGGATGCTTATGCGGCTCATGATGACCTGCTTGATGAGATGCGTCAGCACTACCAGCGCTGGCATCAAAGCTGTCGTGCGCTGGCTCAGCATCAGCAGCTGTCACAGGAGCGTGAAGCACGCCGTGAACTGCTGCAATATCAGCTGAAAGAACTGAATGAATTTTCCCCACAGCCGGGCGAATTTGAGCAGATTGATGAAGAGTACAAACGTCTCGCTAACAGCGGTCAACTGCTCTCTACGAGTCAGCAGGCTCTGCAAATTCTCGCCGATAGCGATGACACTAACCTGCAAAGCTTGCTGTATAGCGCGCGCAATATGCTCGGCGAATTAGTATCGCTGGATGACAAAGTGAGCGGCGTGTTCAATTTGCTGGAAGAGGCAGCGATTCAACTGAGCGAAGCCAGCGACGAACTACGCCACTATTGTGAACGTCTGGATCTCGATCCCAATCGTCTGCATGAACTGGAACAACGTTTGTCACGCCAGATTGCCCTCTCGCGTAAACATCACGTGTCACCTGAAACCTTGCCGGTGCTGTATCAGCAGCTGCTGGACGAAGCAGAGCAACTGTCGCAGCAAGAGAGCGATCAGGAAACGCTGCAAAATGAAGTGGGTTCACACCATCTGGCGGCTGTGGCCTGCGCGGAAAAACTGCATCAGCTACGTGAACAGGCGGCGCATGAACTTAGCCAGCTGATCACCCAGAGCATGCGTACCCTGTCGATGCCGCACGGTCAGTTTGCCATTGAACTGGAGTTCAAAGCCGATCAACTCACGGCAGATGGCGCTACACGCATTGATTTCCGCGTGACCACCAACCCTGGCCAGCCGTTGCAACCACTCGGCAAAGTGGCATCAGGGGGTGAGCTGTCGCGTATTGCGCTGGCGATTCAGGTGATTACCGCACAGAAAATGGAAACCCCGGCCATGATCTTCGATGAAGTGGATGTCGGTATCAGTGGCCCAACGGCTGCGGTCGTCGGTCAGATGCTGCGTCAACTCGGCGAATCCACCCAGGTGATGTGTGTGACGCACTTGCCGCAGGTTGCCGGTTGTGGACATCAGCACTTCTACGTCAGCAAAGAGACCGATGGCGAGATGACCGAAACCCATATGCAGCCGCTGGATAAACGAGCCCGCCTGCAGGAACTGGCACGTTTGTTAGGCGGTAGCGAAGTCACGCGCAACACGCTGGCCAACGCAAAAGAACTTTTAGCAGCCTGATTCCGCACTTTTTTCTGGCCTGGTGGTCATATGCTTGCTCTGTAGAGGTTTCCAATAGGACAAAGGTTTATTATCATCGGCAGTTATATCGCCATAATAAAGCCTGCCGTAAGCAGAGTTCAGAATTTGATGGCAACAAAACAGCCTGACAAAAGGCGTTTGGCCCCAGAAAAGGAATGTATAGATGCGCTGTAAAACGCTGACTGCCGCGGCAGTGGTAATGTTGATGATGACCGCCGGATGTTCCACCCTTGAGCGCGTTGTATATCGTCCGGATATCAATCAGGGCAATTACCTGGTCGCCAACGATGTTTCGAAGATTCACACCGGCATGACGCAGCAGCAGGTTGCCTACACTCTCGGCACACCGATGATGCACGATCCGTTTGGCAGCAATGTCTGGTATTACGTGTTCCGTCAGGAACCGGGCCATGAAGGCGTGAAGCAGCAAACCCTGACGCTGACCTTTGACAGTAACGGTACGCTGACCAATATCGATAACAAACCGAAACTCACTGGCAAAGAAGGCTAAGTGATCGGCAACAAAAAAGGCGCTTAAGCGCCTTTTTTGTGTCTGCGATTCCGCTATTTGTTGCTCGCCGAGCGTTCTGCTCGCTGGCGACGCATCTCTTTAGGATCCGCAATCAGTGGGCGGTAAATCTCCACGCGGTCGCCATCCTGAACCGCATCACCCAACTTTACTGGCCGGCTGAAAATACCCACCTTGTTGTTGGAAAGGTCGATGTCTCTGCGCAGTGATAACAAGCCCGAGGCTTTAATCGCCTGCTCTACGGTCGCACCCTCTTCCAGGGTTACCGAACGCAAATACTGCTTTTCAGGTAGAGCATAAACGACCTCAACGGTGATATCAGGCACGATAAACCTCTTTCGCACGCTGACTGAACGCTTGCACCATGCTGTTGGCCAATTCTTTGAAGATACGGCCGAAAGCCATTTCAACCAGCATGTTGGTGAATTCGAAGTCGAGGCTCAGCTCCACTTTGCAGGCATCATCACCCAGAGACGTGAAGTGCCATCCACCGGTCAGCTTGCGGAACGGACCATCAACCAGCTGCATTAAAATGCTCTGATTGCTGATCAGGGTATTACGTGTGGTAAAGGTTTTACTGATGCCCGCTTTCGAGACATCTACCGCTGCCGTCATCTGATTTCCGCTGTTATCCAGCACGCGACTGCCGGTGCAGCCCGGAAGAAACTGAGGATAAGCGTCCACATCATTCACGAGCTGATACATCTGCTCAGCGCTATAGGGGACCAACGCCGAACGGCTAATCTGGGCCATAATGGTTCCTGTTCATCACAAAACCGTTGAATAATACCATTTTCGGACACCAAACAAAATTCACGGGTTTGCCAGCTGTGCTAAAATAGTGTGTTTTTTACCGCCCCCAGGACAGGGGGATGCGCCCACAGACTGAGTGATGTAGACTACGCCGCACTATGACAAAGAAAAAAGCTCACAAACCCGGTTCAGCCACTATTGCCCTCAACAAACGCGCTCGCCACGAATACTTCATTGAAGAAGAGTTCGAAGCGGGGATGTCGCTACAGGGATGGGAAGTTAAATCACTCCGCGCCGGTAAAGCCAATATCAGCGACAGCTACATTTTGCTGCGCGATGGCGAAGCCTATCTGTTCGGTTCCACTTTCCAGCCGCTGGCTGTTGCCTCTACGCACGTGGTGTGTGACCCCACGCGTAGCCGCAAGCTGTTGCTGAAGCAGCGCGAACTCGATTCGCTTTACGGCCGAGTCAACCGCGAAGGTTTTACGGTGGTTGCACTGTCGATGTACTGGAAAAACGCCTGGGCCAAGCTGAAGATCGGTGTGGCGCGCGGTAAGAAAGAACACGACAAGCGTAACGATGTGAAAGATCGCGAATGGCAGATGGATAAAGCACGTATTATGAAGAATTCAAAGCGTTAAGCACTGGATTCATCCGTCACTATTCTGTAGTATAAGAAGTTCTTGGGGCTGATTCTGGACTCGACGGGATTGTGAAGCCTTAGGTGCATGTCGAGGGGCGGTTTGCCTCGTTAAAAGCCGCAAAAAAATAGTCGCAAACGACGAAAACTACGCTTTAGCAGCTTAATAACCTGCCAAGAGCCCTCTCTCCCTAGCTTCCGCTCTTAAGACGGGGATCAAGAGAGGTCAAACCCAAAAGAGATCGTGTGGATGCCTTGCCTGGGGTTGAAGCACTAAATCTAATCAGGCTAGTTTGTCAGTGGCGTGTCTGTCCGCAGCTGGCCGGCGAATGTAAAGACTGACTAAACATGTAGTACCGACGGTGTAGTAATTTCGGACGCGGGTTCAACTCCCGCCAGCTCCACCAAAATTCTTTCGCGGCGATACCAGAATCGTCCGCTGAAGTCCTGAAAGCCCGCACGGCGCAAGCCCTGCGGGCTTTTTTGTGTCTATCGTTTTCAAGTGAGAATTGTTGGGAATGGTTCTGTCATTGAGCTTGGTTAAGCCAGGCACCACTGAGCTCAGATAACCTTATTGTGGCAGCCCTGAATAACTGAATTTATTCCTACCGTTGATTTGTGCGCGATTTCAGATATATGAATTTTCCTAAAGATTTTCTGGCAACTAAGGTTATTCTTTGTTCAAATCGGTCACGGAGATTGCCTGATGGACATCACTAGCCTGAATTTACAATCAAGACTTGAAATAGTCCTGACCAAAGCTGCGGCTCGGTTGCCTTACGAAATGGGACAGCAGCTTCTTGCAATGATTAGTCCTCAGGTATTGGCAACAATGGCAGCGATAGTGATTGTCTGGGCCGGTGCGCATTTTTTTGGAATTGGTGAAATTGCAGATGTCATTCTGTTGATTGTGGGGTGGGCTGCTGTAGGTGGTGTGGCGCTTGAAGCCGGGAAGAAGCTGTATGATTTTGCTATCAAAACTAACAATGCTCGCAATGAGGCAGATCTCGATGTGGCGGCAGAAAATTTGGCTGATGCTATAACTCTGATCGGCGTTGATGCTGTTCTGGCTGTTTTATTAAAGAAAAAACCGGGGGATACCTTTAAAATTCCTTTTAAGGGAAAATCCATGCCCAGATACAGTAATGATATTGGTAAACGCATGAGCCTGCCGAGAAATGGCGGATGGCGCTATACTCCAAAAATAAAAATAACTAAACATAAAGATGTTATCCAGGGTGCAACAAAGCCCTGGGGTGATGCTGTAGTTGGTCGTAATTATTATCCGGGGGCAATGTCGAAAGATGAGGCGCACTTGAAAATGCTTACGACACTTTACCATGAGCAGGTGCACATGTTTATTGCTCCAAAATTTTACTTACTAAGAGAACTCAGGGTCTTTATGCGTCAAAGCGCCTATAATAAGTCATTTATTTTACGTTATCTTGAAGAAGCGTTTGCAGAGACTATTGGCTTATTAAGGGCGCGAGGCATGCATCGTGAATATATTGTCGAGGGTTTTAAATTCCCATTAGGCAACACTTATGAGATAACTTTTTCATTTTTAAGAAATGAAGCGAAAGGAATCCTTTTAGGCCCAGTGGTTGTTGGTGGATTGATGTACACAGTGTGGTACGGAGCGCAACGATGATTTCTAAAGAAAAAGCGATACAGATAGCGAAAGAATATGCTCAAAAAAGTGAAAAAGGGTGGGATGAGAAATACCATGAAGCAGAGAAGACCATTTTAAGTGGTGAGCCAGTCTGGATCGTTTCCACTTCAGACATAAAATACAATGACGAACTTCCGTGGATGATGGAACATTTCCCGAATCCTGTCTATTACTATATTAGCATGGTTGACGGCATCTGCATTGCTATAGGAAATAGAAGAAATGAATTTCAAAGGATTGATGAAAAATGAAACACCAATACTTAATCCAATAGCTTCACCAGAAAATAATTTATACATTAGACATACTTATAACACCTGGATAATAATTTTAATTTAAAAAATAAATTATCACCACCTCGTAAAATAGAATTCACAACCTCACAAAGCCATTCGCAATATAATTGTAAGCACTAATAGTTAATTTACTTGTTGCAACCAAATTTCATATGGCTGACTATCGCCACGAAATCTCTCCCCTTCTGTCTGATGTAAAATACGACCAAGCCTCCATATTCATTTTTGTGCGTTTTTTAGTTATGGAGGCTGAATATCTGATGCACCACTTTTTTCAGTTAAGGATCTTGCCGTTACCGTCTTAGCCGGCTCGATGCTTTTAATTAAGGTGCTATTCAATTTGATGACGTAAATAGCCATGCTCTGGATCCTTGGATTTTGGCCCCATGGATGGCACCAGAGCCATGCGATGGAGTCCCAGGAGCCGTAAGGTGAAACCCTTGCGGGCTTTTTTGTGCCAGTGGTTTTGTGGGATGATGTACCAGGCCTCTGCAACTATCGATGCTCGTTTGGTTTTTCCCATGTAACTCACCATGTTCTTGATGCGGAAAGCCTCTTAAATAAGGTATAAAGCCGCATGAAAATTCCAAACCGAATCCAACCGCTGGTCGATGACGGCCTGATTGATAACGTGCTTCAGCGCTTGAAAAGCGGCAAAGAAGCTGACGTTTACACTGTCATGTGCGGCGGTAAAGTCCAGTGCGCTAAAGTCTACAAAGAAGCTTCTCAGCGCAGCTTTAAGCAGGCCGTGCAATATCAGGAGGGGCGCAAAGTTCGCAACTCCCGTAGCGCGCGTGCAATGCAAAAAGGCTCCAAATTCGGACGCAAGCAGCAAGAGGAAGTCTGGCATACCGCAGAAGTCGATGCGCTGTTCCGTCTGGCCAAAGCCGGCGTTCGCGTGCCTGAACCCTATATGTGCCTCGACGGTGTGTTGTTAATGGAGTTGGTCACTGATGCAGATGGCGCAGTAGCACCACGTCTGAGCGATGTGATTTTATCGCAAGAGGAAGCTCTGACTGATTTCGCCACCATGATTCGCAATATCGTACGCATGTTGTGTGCCGGCATTGTGCATGGCGATCTGTCAGAGTTTAACGTGCTGCAAGATGAGCATGGGCCGGTGATCATCGATCTGCCGCAAGCAGTGGATGCCTCAGCAAACAACCACGCCGAATCAATGTTTGAGCGCGATGTGAATAATATCACCCAATATTACGGTCAGTTTGCCCCGCAGATATTAGAAACGCGTTATGCCAAAGAGATCTGGCATCTATTTGAAGACGGTAAGTTAACGCCTGAAACCGTTTTAACCGGTCTGTTTGTGGAAGAAGTGCATGCTGTAGATATGGATTCCCTGCTGGATGAAATCATTTCTGCGGAAGATGAGTATTACGATCGCCAGCGAGCAGCTAAAGAACGGGATGAAGATTAGGGCAGCAAAGTTCCTCTTCGCCGCCCCTGGTAAATTAAGGCCGTTCACCCCGCGCCAGTCGGGCATTGATATCTGTGATCACCGTCGGTAAATCCGCCAGCGTATCGATAACATAGTGCGCTCCCGCTGCGCTCAGTTTCTGCTGCGCCACTTCACGGCGACGCGCAATCTCAGCACCATCCATCTGCTGATATTCTTCCCAGGTCGCACCAAATTCATTCCCGGACACCGACAAACCAACACTCCACATCCCGGCGCGCAGCCCTTCTTCGATGCCTGGCACGGCGTCGTCGACCTTTACACAGTGACCGACCGCATCAATGCCCAGTGCAATCACATTCTGAAGAGCCATCCACGGACCAGGACGCGATCCAGCCGCAAGATCGTCAGCAGCTACCCAGTAATCCGGCGCGTAACCTGCCTCGGCAGCGGCGGGCACCAGTCGCTCCATTACCGGACGCGGATAACCAGAACAGGAGCCGATTTTGATGCCATCGGCGCGGAGCTGGGTTATCACCTCGGTTACCCCTGCGATGGGTTGGGCGAAATCGACCACTTTGGCAATTTGCAGCGGCATAAAAGCCTGGTAGATAGCGTCGATATCCTCCTTGCTCATCGCCCGGCCAAAGCGCTGTTGCCAGCGCGCATCCACGGTTGGCAACTTGCCAAGCGCTTCAATGTGCTGCCATTTTCCCAGCCCCATCGGCACGCGTGCCTCTTCCAGCGTGATTTCCATATCAAATGCCAGACGAAAGGCTTCGACAAAAATTTGCGTGGGTGCGAAGGAGCCGAAATCCACGGTGGTGCCCGCCCAATCCAGAATTACGGCGCTAATACGTTGCATGGTATGTCCTCATTTTTTCCAATACATGGCATGTTCGATGGCGTTGAGCAGGCCGGCGATATCCGCTGCATACACCTCACCGATATTGCCGATGCGGAAGCAGTCGCTTTTTGAAACCTTGCCGGGATAGATCACAAAACCTTGTGTTTTCAATCGCTGATAAAAATCGGCAAATCGATAGGTCTCGGCCTTGGGAGAATAAAACGCGGTGATGATGGGCGAGTGCATCGCATCTTCCAGTAAGGTTTCAAAGCCCAACTGACGCATGCCCGCCACCAGCTTCAGCTGGTTCTGGCGATAGCGTGAATGGCGAGCCGCCACACCGCCCTCTTCCGCCAGCTCTTTAAGTGCCTGAGCAAAAGCCAGTACCGTGTGCGTGGGTGATGTGAAGCGCCATTTGCCGTGGTTCTCTTCCATGCAGTGCCACTGCGCATAGAGATCCAGTGAGAGGGAGCGGGAGCGCCCTTTGCACTTTTCCAGCTCACTCTGGCGCGCGATAACAAAGCCAAAGCCGGGTACGCCCTGGATGCATTTATTGGCAGAGCTGATCAGAAAATCGATATTGAGTGCTGCGACATCAAGCGGGATACCGCCAAAGCTGCTCATCGCATCGACGATATAGATCTTGCCGTACTGCCGGGCCAGGGCTGCCACCTCGGCAATCGGATTCAGCATGCCGGTGGTGGTTTCACAATGCACCATGGCGATATGGGTAATGCTGTGGTCTTCGCGCAGCACGCGTTCGATCTCAGCCACATCCGGGCGTGCCACTTCGCCACAATCATAGGCACGATGCGCGATGCCCATCAGTGATGCCATCTCAATCATGCGCGCACCATACGCGCCATTACTGACAATCAGCACTTTGCCGGCATCGCCAATCGCACTGCCTAACACCGCTTCCACGGCATAGCTGCCGCTGCCTTGCAACAGTACAGAAGTGTAACCCGCAGCAGGCGTCGCTAATGAAACCAGCTGCCGCCTGATGGTCTGAACCACACCAAGATTGTAATCATCATCCCAGGTGCAACTGTCAGCGAGCATGGCTTCTTTTACGGTTTTAGAGGTGGTCAGTGGACCGGGTGTAAGCAACAGGTAATTACGGGAAGTCATTTTTTCACCATTGGTATATACCAGATGACATTTATTATTAGAGAATCGCTTTCGTCACCACAAGGAGAAATCGCCACTGCAACAAAAAATTCATCTGGGCATGTATAATGACGTCTTAAAAAACTACAGCGAATCCGCATGAAATCGTTAACCAGTGATATCCCGCAATACCTGCTGATCAAGGCCGAGCTTCAGGCGCGCATTCAAAGTGGTGCGTTGAAAACCGGTGATAAATTGCCGTCAGAGCGCGAGTTGTGTGCGATCTTCTCCACCACCCGCACCACCATCCGCGAAAGTCTGGCGCAGCTGGAGGCGAGCGGCGTCATTTATCGCTCCGATCGCCGTGGCTGGTTTGTCACTCCGGAACGCCTTTGGCTTGATCCCACACAGAACACCAACTTCCACAAACTCTGTCTTGAACAGGGTCGTGAGCCGAGAACAGTATTGCTCAGTGGCCGCCTGACCACCGTGCCGCTTGATGTCATGAAGCCACTGGAACTGCAGCCATTCGACCAGATTTATCTGCTCGCGCGCCTGCGTTACGCCGATGGTCGCGCTATCTGTTATTGCGAAAACCATTGCCTCCCCGCGCGAGTCCCTGAGCTGCTGCGTCATGACCTCAATGGCAGTCTGACCGAGGTCTATCAAAGCCATTACGACCTGGTTTACACCAGCATGCATCTGACCTTTTACCCAACCTCCATTCCGGCGCATGCTGCGGCCGCGCTGGGGATTATGGAGGGCTTGCCGGCGCTGCAACTGAGTCGGCTCAATTACGACCAGCATGGTCGCGTACTCGATTACGATATCGAGTTCTGGCGCCATGACAGCCTGCGGATCGAGGTGGACACTCATTAATCCCTGCGAATAAAAAAGCCCTGCTCAGTGATGAGCGGGGCTTTTTTTTGCCTGCTTCATTTTTCTGTCACATATGCCGATTAGCGTTAAAAGCAATTCTGGTACATACCAGATTAACTTTCACACGCTACGAGGCCCAACAGATGAAACTCTCTCACCTTGCTCTGCTGTCCGCTCTTGCTGTTGCTTCAAGCCCGGTTTGGGCAGATTCGGTTGTCACCGTCTACTCGGCCGATGGCCTGCACGATGGGGAAAACAGCTGGTACCAGGCAGAATTTGCCGCGTTCACGCAAGCCACGGGAATCAAAGTGCAGTACGTAGAGAGCGGATCGGGGGCGATTGTCGAACGCCTGGCGAAAGAGCGCAGTAATCCTCAGGCAGATGTTTTAGTCACCGTGCCACCGTTCATCCAACGTGCCGCCAGCAACGACTTGTTAGCCGATTTCAAGCCGGATGCCGCCGCGCAAATTCCCGGAGCCACCGCGCGTTATGTGCCTCTGGTGAACAACTATTTGAGCTTCATTTACAACCGCAAGTTACTGAAATCCGCTCCTGCCAGCTGGCAGGATCTGCTCGATAACCGCTTCAAGAACAAGCTGCAATACTCTACGCCTGGTCAGGCGGGCGATGGCACCGCAGTCATGTTGCAAGCGTTCCACAGCTTTGGCGGCAAACCCGCCGCCTTCGATTATCTGGGTAAGCTGCAAGCCAACAACGTGGGTCCATCCGCCTCCACTGGCAAACTGACTGCCCTGGTGAATAAAGGCGAGCTGTATGTGGCGAACGGTGACCTGCAGATGAACCTGTCGCAAATGAAGCAAAACCCGAATATCCAGATCTTCTGGCCAGCGGATGCTCAGGGTGAACGCAGCGCATTGGCCCTGCCCTATGTGATTGGTCTGGTGCAAAACGCGCCACAAAGCGAGAACGGTAAAAAACTGATCAACTTCCTGTTGGATAACGCCGCGCAAATGCAGGTCAGCTCTCTGGCATGGGGCATGCCCGTTCGCCGTGATATCACGCCGGATGACAGCAATTATCAGCAAGCAACAGCCGCATTACAGGGCGTGAAAGTGTGGCAGCCAGACTGGAATGAGGTGGCAAATTCACTCTCAACCGATATCGCGCAATGGCACAACGTGACTGACAGCGAGTAACCCGTGATGCTGATGAAAACCTCTGTCGCCGCACCGGATATCGCAGCCAACACCTCGGGCATCGTGCTGGACAACTTGCGTGTGGCTTATCACGACCAGGTCGTGCTCAAACCGCTCACCCTTACCATTGAACCCGGTGAAGTGCTGGCATTGATTGGGCCTTCCGGCTCGGGAAAAACCACGGTATTGCGTGCGATTGCAGGTTTTGTGCCTCCCGCAGGGGGGCGCATTTTGCTGGGCGATCGCGATATCAGTGCATTACCACCTTATCAGCGCGGACTCGGCATGGTGGTACAGAACTATGCCTTGTTCCCACACATGAAAGTGGAGGACAACATGGCGTTCGGTCTGCGTGCACAAAAGCAGCCCAGGGCGCTGATCGCTGAGCGCGTGCAGGATGCCCTGAAAATGGTGGGAATGTGTGATTTCGCCACTCGTTACCCGCACCAGCTTTCTGGCGGCCAGCAACAGCGCGTGGCAATTGCCCGCGCTATCGCCACGCGTCCGCAAGTGTTGTTACTGGATGAGCCGCTATCGGCACTGGATGCACAGATTCGCCACAACATGGTGGAGGAAATCGCGCGGTTGCACCGGGAATTACCTGAACTGACTATCCTTTACGTCACGCATGATCAGACCGAAGCCCTGACGCTGGCGGATAAAATCGGCATCATGAAAGAGGGTTCGATGGTGGCGTACGGTGAAACGCACACGCTGTATCAGCGACCGCCCAATCGCTTTGCCGCGGAATTCCTTGGACGCGCCAACATCCTTGCAGCCACCGCGCTGGAGGTGCAGCAGCAGTCAGGTGAAGTGTGTGTCAGTAGTGGCGGTACGCTGGTCAACGCCTGTACCTCGGGCAACATGCGCGGCCGCAACAAGTTACTCTGCGTACGCCCGCAGCACATTACGTTGCAGCCACGTTCGCCACGCAGCAATCGCCTGAATGCCACTCTGCAATCACTGCACTGGCAAGGCGATCTCACCCATCTTTTATGTGATGTGGCGGGGGAAACAGTGCGCGTGGTGTTGACGCAACTTAATCCTCTGCCACAAGTGGGAGATGCGTTGACGTTGTGGTTTGAACCGGAAGATGCGGTGTTGCTGGAGGTTGATCATGTCTGACACCCTCCCTGTACTGCGCCCATTACGGCGTAGCCTGGCGCTTCAACGTCATGGCAGCTTGCTGTTACCGCTGCTGGTGCTCACCACGTTATTCTTCTATCCGTTGTTACTGATTGTGCAACAAGCCCTGCAGGACAACAGCGGCCACAGCAGTTTCGCTGCATTTTTGCAGGTGCTGGAATCACGCCGCTTTATCAGTGCATTGTTAAACACCGTTCAAATCGCGCTGTTCACTACCTTCGGCTGCTTACTGTTAGGCAGCGTGATGTCTCTGATTCTGGTCTTTATCCCCTTCAGCGGCAGCCGGTTTATCAGCCTGGTGATCGATACCTTTATCGCGCTGCCGACCTTTCTTATCACCCTGGCGTTCACCTTTATTTATGGTTCCGCCGGTTTACTGAATGGTGGACTGATGGCGCTGTTTCATTTCGAATTGCCGCCGATTGATTTCCTCTACTCCATGCCGGGAGTGATTCTGGCGGAAATTACGGTATTCATGCCCCTGGTGATGCGCCCGCTGATGGCTGCGTTGCGCCAACTGGACCGAAGCCAATTAGAAGCCGCGAGCGTGCTGGGTGCGCATCCTCTACGCGTTATCGCTCAGGTGATTTTCCCTGCGGCCCTGCCCGCACTGCTGGCGGGGGGCAGTCTGTGCTTGCTGCTGGCAACCAATGAGTTTGGCATCGTGCTGTTTATCGGCGCTAAAGGTGTGAATACCCTGCCAATGATGGTGTACAGCAAGGCGATTCTTGAATCCGATTACGCCAGCGCCTGCGCCATTGCCGTTATCAATATTCTGCTGTCGCTCGGCTTGTTTCTGTTGTATCGCCTCGCGGCCGGTCGCGCTGGCGCAAGGAGCTCATCATGCTAGTTTGGTCACGCCGCGCTCGCAGGTTGACCAGCGCTGCTGCTGTCACGCTGTTTACCCTGTTCTTCCTTCTGCCACTAATGGTGATCCTGCTTTCCAGCTTCAGCCAGCAGTGGAATGGTTTTTTGCCATCAGGCTTTACTGTTGATCACTTCATCAACGCTTTTAGAGGAGCCGCCTGGGATGCATTGTTCTCCAGCCTGGTGGTGGGATTTGCTGCTAGTCTGTTTGCCCTGTTTTGTGGCTGCTGGGCGGCACTGGCACTGCGTCAATACAGTGTGCAATGGCAAAAGCGTCTCGGCATCATCTTCTTCCTGCCCAGCGCGGTGCCCTCTGTGTCAGTGGGATTGGGCATTCTGGTGGCCTTCAGTCAGGGGCCGTTGCAGATGAACGGCACCGTGTGGATTGTCCTGGTCGCGCATTTTGTCCTGATATCCGCATTTAGCTTCAGTAACCTCTCTACCGGGCTGGCGCGTATTTCGGCTGATATCGAGAACGTGGCGTCGAGTCTGGGCGCGTCCCCTGCATATCGTCTGCGCCATATTACGCTGCCACTGCTGATGCCGTGGATGTTGTCCGCGCTGGCACTGAGTTTGTCACTGTCAATGGGCGAACTTGGCGCCACAGTAATGATTTATCCGCCGGGCTGGACTACATTGCCGGTGGCGATTTTCAGCCTGACCGATCGTGGCAGCATTGCCGATGGCTCCGCCCTGACCATTGTGCTGGTGGCGGTGATTCTGTGGCTGACGGTAAAACTCGAGAGGCTGGCACAGCGGCTATCCCATCCCTAGCGGGCCACCGCGCACATTTTTTCACCGGGCAAACCCGATGATTCAATTAAGGTTATTCCTGGAGCCAATTCTGGCTGAGCGTGCCATTGTTAACTACGCTCATAACTCATAGAGCGATTGATGAGGGAATATTCATGAAAAAGACAATTATTGCTGTATCTGCCCTGCTGCTGGCTTCTTCGGCTTTTGCCGCCACTACACATGCTACTGACGAAACCGTCGCGAACGCACAAGCGGGCGCTGACACTGCGAAAGAGAAGCTGCATCAGGCGCAGCATCAGGGCGAAGAGCAGAAGCTGAAAGCCAAGCATGCTGTTGAAGGTAAGAGCGACAGCACCAGCAGCAAAGTGAGCGAAGGCGCACAGAAAGGCTGGAACAAAACCAAAGAAGGCACTGAAAAAGGGTGGGATGCTACCAAAGAAGGTGCGACTAAAGGCTGGAACAAAACCAAAGAAGGTGCCAGCGATCTGAAGAAGAAAGTGACTGAATAAGTTCTTCTGACAGAAACCCGAAAGGCCGCGATTGCGGCCTTTTTCGTTTTTGCCGCTTTGCGTCCGGCTCGATATCGACTTACACTTCGCTCAACACTCATTAACCATTTTTTCTTATGTCTGACACCTTCAAACGCCAGCCCTTGCCTTTACCCAACGGTCACAACAAAGTGCTGTTGCACTCCTGCTGCGCACCCTGCTCGGGTGAGGTGATGGAAGCGATGCTGGCTTCCGGAATCGATTACACCATCTTCTTTTACAACCCAAACATTCATCCGCTGAAAGAGTACGAGCTGCGCAAAGAAGAAAATATCCGCTTTGCTGAGCAGTTCGGTGTGCCTTTCGTGGATGCCGATTACGATAAAGATAACTGGTTTGATCGGGCGCGCGGCATGGAGTGGGAACCGGAGCGTGGCGTACGCTGCACCATGTGTTTCGACATGCGCTTTGAACGCACTGCGCTGTATGCGCATGAAAATGGCTTCCCGGTGATCACCAGTTCGCTGGGCATTTCGCGCTGGAAGGACATGAAGCAGATTAATGACTGCGGTGTGCGTGCAGCAGCGCACTATCCTGACATGCTGTATTGGGAGTTTAACTGGCGTAAAGGCGGCGGATCATCACGCATGATCGAGATCAGCAAGCGCGAGCGTTTCTATCAGCAGGAGTACTGCGGCTGCATCTACTCGCTGCGCGACAGCAATCGCCATCGCGTGGCCAGCGGGCGTGAACGTATTGAGATTGGTGTGCAGTACTACCAGCCCGACGAATAAGGATGTCGCCTGCTGGCATCGGTCAGCAGGCGCTCACTATCACCAGGCTAACTGCCTGCCGCTGTAATCAACGTAATGATGTCCGCCCTGCCCGGCAAAACGGTTCAGTTGCGTCACTAATCCCTGAGCACTTTCTACTGCAGTAATATCCGCATCATCCCCGCCCATATCGGTCTTCACCCAGCCCGGATGCAGTGACAGCAAGGTTGTACCACGCTGATCCATCTGCTGCAGTAGCGCACGACTCAGCATATTCAGCGCCACTTTGCTGGCTGAGTAGTAAGGGCGAATCGCCTCGGCATTTTCCGTCAGGCTGCCGAGACGAGATGTGGTGATGCCAAGCACACCCTGTTTTTCTGTCAGCAACGGCAACAGACCTTCCGCCATGCGCACGGGCGCAACGCTATTGGTCATAAACAGCTGTATCAGTTCATCATCGGAAGTGGCGATCAATTCCATTGAATCCGGGCCGAGAATCCCGGCATTGATCAGCGCGCGGTCAAATTGCTCACCTTTGAGCTGCTGAAGTAACTGCTCACGCTGTGTGGCAATAGTGATATCCAGTGGCAGCCAGCGCAGTTTTTCATGCTGATAGGAAACGGCAGTGTTGCGATAAGTTGCCGTAACGTCCCAGCCATCGGCCAGAAGTTGCTGCACCACCGCCAGTCCAATCCCCTTTGAAGCACCGATAATTAACGCGCGTTTTGTTTGGCTCATTTGTCCCTTCCCGCAGTTAAAAGGCAAAAGGGCAGGATAACCTGCCCTTGGTTTGTCTAACGAAACACCAGCGTTAGTACGACGATGACCACCATCATGATTAGCAGATGGCACACCACCTTATTAAGGTTCCGATTCCGCATAGCGCCTCCATGGAGTTAGAACCACTGGCCGAAGCGTTTGATGTAGAGCATTTTCATGCCCTGTGCGACCACGCAGTAACCTAACAAGGTCGCGACCAGCCATGGGAAGTAAGCCCAGGGCAACGGGGTCAATCCCACCATGTGTCCCAACGGGGAGAATGGCAGCAGAATGCCTGCAATCATCACACACGCCGTAGTCAGCAGCACCGGCAGTGCAGCACGGCTCTGGATGAACGGAATTTTCTGGGTGCGCAGCATATGCACTACCAACGTCTGCGACAGCAATCCTTCTACAAACCAACCGGACTGGAACAGTGACTGCATTTCCGGCGTGTTGGCGGCAAACACGTACCACATCACAGCAAAAGTCGTGATATCAAAGATTGATGATGTAGGCCCAATCCACAGCATAAAGCGTTTGATATTACGCGCGTCCCATTTGCGCGGTTTGCGCAGGAACTCACGGTCCATTTTGTCCCATGGCAGCGCCAGTTGAGACAGGTCATACATCAGGTTCTGAATCAGCAAATGAATCGCCAGCATTGGCAGGAACGGAATAAAGGCGCTCGCCACCAGCACAGAGAACACGTTGCCAAAGTTGGAACTGGCGGTCATGTTGAGATACTTGATGATGTTGCCGAAGGTTTCGCGTCCTTTCATCACCCCCTCTTCCAGCACCATCAGATCTTTTTCCAGCAGGATGATGTCAGAAGACTCTTTCGCGATATCTGCTGCACTATCCACTGAAATCCCGACGTCGGCATCACGCAGCGCAGGCGCATCGTTAATTCCGTCACCGAGGAAACCGACGGTGTGTCCTTGCTGCTGCAGCGCGCGCAGAATGCGAGATTTCTGCAGCGGCGTCAGTTTGGCGAACACTGCGCTATGCGCTGCCGCCTCCGCCAGTTGCTCGTCGCTCATCATCGCAATCTGATCGCCAGTCACGATATCGCCACTGTCGATACCAACTTGCTGGCAAATACGTGCCGTGACCACCGGGTTGTCGCCGGTCAGCACTTTGACGCTGATGCCGTTTTCACGTAGCGCGTTAATGGCTTTGGCGGCACTCTCTTTAGGTGGATCGAGGAAAGTAAGTAACCCTTCCACGGTTAACCCCTGCTCATCTGCCACACTCAATGCCTGCTGCAAGCCCGGCTCTTCCAGTGCACGACTCGCCACCAGCAATACACGGAAACCTTGCTCGTTGTAGTGATGTGCCAGAGCTAACAATTCTGCACGGCGTTTTTCATCCAGCGGCTGAACCAGTTTTCCTTCACGCTCAGCCGTGGCGATGCTCAGCATCTCTTCTACCGCGCCTTTACAGATCAGCATCTGTTGATTCAGACGACGATCGCGCACCACAACAGAAACGCGGCGACGCACAAAATCAAACGGTAACTCATCCACTTTGGCGTAATAGTCGCCCATGTCCGCCGTTACACGATCCTTGCCGTAGCGCAGAATCGCACGATCCATCAGATTCGGCGTGCTGCTCTGATAGTGGCTGTTGAGCCAGCTCAGCATCAGTACGCGAGAGTTTTCCACCCCGGCGCAATCCAGATGATGCTCAAGAATGATGTTGTCCTGGGTCAGCGTGCCGGTTTTATCGGTACACAGGATGTCCATCGCACCAAGGTTTTGAATCGCGTTCAGCCGTTTCACAATCACTTTGCGGCGTGACATGGCAATCGCGCCTTTTGCCAGATTCGAGCTGACAATCATCGGCAGCATTTCCGGCGTCAGACCCACCGCCACGGCCAGCGCAAACAGCGAGGCATCCAGCCAGTCGCCTTTGGTTAGCCCGTTAATCAGCAGCACCACCGGCACCATCACCAGCATGAAGCGGATCAGCAGCCAGCTGACACTGTTCACGCCGCGATCAAAAGCGGTTTGGGTACGGTTGCCGACAATCGATTTCGCCAGGCTGCCAAAGTAGGTTTCGCCGCCGGTTGCCACTACCACCGCTTTGGCGCTGCCGCTGGAGACGTTGGTGCCCATCAGACACACGCTACCGAGTTCCAGCAGTGAAGCCCCGTGATCGCTCGCTCCCGCGCCTTTGCTGGTGACGTGGCCCGTGACGTCATATTTCTCAACGGGCAGTGATTCACCGGTCAGGATCGCCTGGCTGATAAACAGGTCACGCGAATCCAGCAAACGTACGTCGGCAGGCACCAGATCGCCAGCCGATAGATAGATAATGTCGCCGGGGACTAAAGTGGCAATATCCACTTCCTGTCTAGCCGGGGGCTGTTGGGCAGATTCCCGGCGCAGTACGGTAGCGGTAGTGCGCACCATGGATTTCAACGCCTGCGCGGCTTTATTGGTGCGGAACTCCTGCCAGAAGCGCAGCAAACCGCTGAGCGTTACCATCGTCACAATGATGATGACACCGGTCAGGTCGGTCTCCTCGCCTTTACGTAATGGCAGCAGGTAGTCAGTGAAAAAACTCACCGCTGCCAGCGCCATTAATACGTAGATGAAGGGGTTATTGAATGCCTGGATAAGCTGAATCAGCGCGTGCGGCGCTTTATCATGCGCCACCTGATTGCGGCCATAGACTTCCAGACGCGCTTCGGCTTCGCGTTCGCTCAGGCCCAGCGCATCACTGCGCAGGCGAACCAGGGTTTCATCGGCGGTGAAACCGGCTTCATCTTCAATCAGATAGCGCGGCGTTTTCTGACGCTGCGGGCGGGCGTTGCTCCAGGATTTTTTTTCCTGGTTGAGTTTCATGTCAGTCATGATGACATTCCTCTATTTTTTACGGCAATAACAGTCCCTGTGCGGGGAGCACATTAACGGGGATAAATTAAATTAACGACGATGCGTTAGATGATTAAAAATAACCTATCGGGAATTTCCATATGACCTCCCGTAAATAAAAGACGAAGAAATTCGCTCGTTAAAATAACGAGAAATAGCGATGACGATGTCAATGATGCCGCTGAAAGCGATCTTCAGTCAGCCCAGATTTGCCAGGTAGCCTGAGCACGGACGTGCCAAAACGTGCTAAAACAGCGGTTAATTATGCACGCTGAAAATCAGCGCGCGCATCGAGGTGGAGGAAAAAGTGCGTTTAAAATCATGTGCATGATGAAATCCCCACGGGCATCAACCCGCTACTGTCGTTTAAAGGGGAACAATCATCAGAGAGAAGAGAGGATTGCTGCCCGCCGTGTTGGCAAGCAGCGACAAAAGAATTCGCGCGTCAGCTTGCCTTGTGTTGCCATCTAAAAGGGTGACTGTCCAACTGAATTCTCCTGTTTGAAGTTGGCGCCATTATATTCCTGAGCGAAGCGAAGTAAAGTTAATTATTTCCGTTCAGCAACGAGTTTAATTTCCGTTGTGATTTGGTTGATGAAAGGGCATAAACTGGCGAGTCTCTAGCACAGCACGGTGCGATAACAATAACAGCATATTTAACAGGCTTATAACCAATCCGTCGCGCTTAGAACCGTAAAGCATATGTATAGCCATAAATTGACTATTCTTCATTACGGCGCTCTCGTACACTCGCGTTACTTTTTTAAGGCAAGGAAACAACATGAAAAAAATCATTCCCTCACTGCTGGCTTTATCGCTGGTAGCCGCCTTCTCTGCTCAGGCCGCAACACCAAAAGATACGCTGGTGATTGCGCAGTCGACTGATGATGCTGATAGCTTCGATCCGGCACAGGGCTTTGAACTCACCACAGTGCAAGCATTCACTAACATCTATCAACGTCTGGTTCAGTCGGATCCAACTAACCCTACCGATCTAAAGCCAACGCTGGCCACCTCCTGGACGCCAGGCAGTGACAACCGCAGCCTGACCTTTGAACTGCGCAAAGGCGCGCAATTCGCCAGCGGTAATCCGCTGCGTCCGGAAGATGTGATCTTCTCGCTGGGTCGCGTGGTGAAACTTAACCTCGACCCTTCCTTTATTCTGACGCAGCTCGGCTGGAATAAAGACAACGTCGATACCTTCCTGAAAAAAGTCGATGACAACCATGTGCAGATCAGCTGGAGCGCCAACGTCAGCCCGGCCTATGTGCTGAGCCTGCTGTCTGCACCGGTCTCTTCGATTGTGGATGAGAAAACTGCACAGGCGAATGCCAAAAACGGTGACTTCGGTCATGCCTGGTTAGGCACCAATTCAGCGGGTAGCGGCCCTTATCAGATTCGTAAAGTGGTGCTGCATGAAGTGGTACTGCTGACCGCCAACCCGACCTCACCGGCGGGCGCACCGAAGCTGAAGAACATCCTGATCAAGAACGTGCCGGAACCTGCTGCGCGTCGTCTGCTGCTGGAACAGGGCGATGTGGATATTGCTCGTAACCTCGGCGCAGACCAAATTGCGGCGCTGAAAGGCAAAACGGGCGTGAAGACCGAAGCGATTCCGATGGCCTCGCTCTACTACATTCAGTTCAACGTCGGTGAGAATCCGGTGTTGAAGAACCCGGCACTGTGGGAAGCGGCGCGTTACCTGTTCGACTACAAAGGTATTGCTAACGACCTGCTGAAAGGCCAGTTCGAAGTACATCAAACCTTCCTGCCTAAAGGTTTCCTTGGTGCGCTGAATGACACGCCGTACACCTACGATCCGGAAAAAGCCAAAGCGATTCTGAAGAAAGCAGGTTTAACCAACGTCAGCTTTAAGCTCTCGACCAGCAATCAACCGCCATATCTGGATATTGCGCAGGCGTTACAGGGCAGCTTTGCCAAGGGTGGCGTGAAAGTGGAAGTGCAGCCGGGTCTGAGTTCTGAAGTCTCTACTCGCGTGAAAGCGCATCAGTACGAAGCCACGCTGAACGCCTGGGGGGCGGACTACTTCGATCCGAATACCAATGCCGCCTCGTTCGCCTATAACCCGGAAGATGGCAGCAAAACCATCGCTTATCGTTCGGACTGGCACATTCCAGAGCTGAGCAAGCAAACGCTGGCCGCCACCGCCGAAGCTGATAGCAATAAACGCGTTGAGCTGTATCAGGCGATGCAACGTGAAGTGCTGAAGAACTCGCCCTACGTGATCGGCTTGCAGGCGCGCAACCTGATTGCGCTGCGCGATAACCTGAAAGGCTATGTGCAGGGGATTAACCCAGACATGGTGTATTACTCGCAGGTTTCTAAGTAATGGCAGTGTCTGCTTCACAGGCCGGGTTCGCCCGGCCACTCTGGCAACGTTTTAGCCGTCTGGTCACCAGCCTGTTATCGCTGCTGGTGACGTTGATTGGTTTGTTAGCGTTCACTTTCATGCTGTCGCACCTGTCGCCGGTTGATCCGGTGCAGCAAATCGCCGGCGATCACGCCAGCGAAGCCACCTATGCACAGGTGCGCCACGATCTCGGCCTCGACCAGCCGGTGCTGGTACAGTTCTGGCGCTATATCAGCCATCTGGCGCAGGGAAATTTAGGACTCTCGCATCTGACCAATCAGCCTGTCAGCGCGGATCTGATGCGCACCTTCCCCGCCACCATTGAACTCGCCACCTGCGCAATGATCTTTGCCTCCGTGTTTGGCATCACATTAGCCTTGCTGGCCGCGTGGAAGCCGGGCAGTGTGATCGATAACGTAGCGCGCTTTATCTCGCTGCTCGGCTATTCCGTTCCGGTATTCTGGCTGGGTCTGCTGGGCCTGCTGCTGTTTTACGCGGTGTTGCATTGGTCTGCCGGGCCGGGACAGTTGGATGATATCTGGATCTACACGCTGGAGCCGAAAACCGGCTTTGTGCTGATCGATAGCTGGCTATCTGGCGATCCTGAGATGTTCCGCAATGCGATTGCCCACTTGTGGCTGCCAGTGGTGATTCTTGGCCTGCTGGCGATGGCAGGCATTACGCGTTTGCTGCGTGCGGCGCTATTAGAAGAGAGCAGCAAAGAGTATGTGATTCTGGCACGCGCCAAAGGTGCAGGACGGACTCGCATCCTGCTGCGCCACATCTTCCCCAACGTGCTGGGGACGCTGATCACCGTGATTGCCCTCTCCTACGCCACCCTGCTAGAAGGTTCGGTGTTAACCGAAACCGTCTTCGCCTGGCCCGGTGTCGGACGCTATATGACCAACGCGCTGTTTTCCTCTGATACACCAGCGATTCTCGGCTCGACCCTGCTGATTGGCAGCTGCTTTATTCTGCTTAATGCCGTGGCCGATGCCCTCACCTGGTTAACCGATCCGAGAACCCGATGACTCAACAACTCTCTGAACTGGAGACAGTTCGTCCGCGCCGCCGCCGTGCGCGCGTGACTTCACTGACCATCGGCCTAACGCTGGTGGTGATCGTGGTGGCGATGGCGCTGTTTGCCCCGCTGCTGGCACCCTTTGATCCTAACGCCCAGGTGATCGCCCAGCGTTTGCAGGCCCCTTCCGCGCTGCACTGGTTTGGCACCGATGGCTTTGGCCGCGATTTGCTGTCTCGCGTGATTTACGGTGCGCGTCCTACGCTGCTGCTGGTGTCACTGATTCTGGTACTGACCATTCCGGTGGGCCTGCTGGTCGGGATTACTGCCGGCTATGTGGGCGGCTGGACCGAACGCGTGTTGATGCGCATAACGGATATCTTCCTGTCGCTGCCGAATCTGGTGATCGCGCTGGCGCTGGTGGCCATGCTCGGTCCGGGATTGATGAACGGCGCACTGGCGCTGGCGCTCACCAGTTGGCCACCGTTTGCCCGTCAGGCGCGTGCGGAAACCCTGGCACTGCGCCGCAGTGATTATCTGGCGGCTGCGCGCATGCAGGGTATTACCGGTTTGCGCTTAATGTTCGGCCATATTTTACCGCTGTGTTTGCCAACGGCCGTGGTACGTGCGGCACTGAGTCTCGGCGGCATCATTCTCTCCGCTGCGGGCCTCGGCTTCCTGGGCATGGGCGTGCAACCGCCAACCGCCGAATGGGGTTCGATGGTGGCGGAAGGCAGTAAAGTGATTTTCGACCAATGGTGGGTGGCTGCCGCCCCCGGCGGTGCGATTCTGTTCGCCAGTCTGGCGTTTAATCTGACAGGCGATGGCCTGCGCGACCGACTGGATACCCGTCATGCCAAATGATCTGTTAATTGATGTGCAGGGGCTGACCATCCGCAGCGAAGATACGCTGTTAGTGGATAATATCGCCTTTCAAATTGGCCGTGAGCGCGTGGCGCTGGTGGGTGAATCCGGTTCGGGCAAATCACTGACGGCCCGCTCGCTGATGGGGCTGCTCTCTCCTTCATTGCACCTGCAGGCCGATCGCTTACAGGTGGTGGGTGCCGATGCGCTCAACCTGCGCGAACGCGACTGGATCGCCCTGCGCGGCGGCAAAGTCGCGATGGTGATGCAGGATCCGAAATACGCCCTCAACCCGACTCGCACTATTGGCTGGCAGGTCGAAGAACCGCTGGTGCTACACCGCAAACTGAGCCGTGCCGAACGTAAAGAGAAAGTGTGCGAGATGCTGGATGCGGTCGGCCTGCCGGATCCCCGTCAGTTGATGAAGCGTTATCCGCATCAGCTTTCCGGCGGCATGGGGCAGCGTGTGATGCTGGCGATCGCTTTGATCACCGATCCCGATCTGCTGATTGCCGATGAACCGACCTCGGCGCTTGATCATGCGATGCGCGATCAAGTGCTGGCACTGATTCGTCGTTTGGTGGAGCAGCGCAATATGGGCTTACTGCTGATCAGCCACGATCTGCAGCAGGTCTCTGAGCACTGCGATCGCGTGATGGTGATGTACAAAGGCAAATTGCTGGATACGTTGCCTGCGGCAGAGCTATCTAATGCGACTCATCCTTACACACGCACGCTATGGGCTTGTCGTCCCAGTAAAGCGACGCACGGTGAACGCTTGCCGGTGCTGGATAGTGCTGCGCTGGAGGCAGACCATGATTGAGTTAAACAATCTGAGCGTGTCGCATAAGCAGGGTTATGAACTGCGCACCGTGGTGCATGACGTATCCTTGCAGGTGGCCGCGGGCGAGTGTTTTGGCCTGGTCGGGCCATCGGGCTGCGGCAAGTCATCGCTGCTGTGGGTGATGGCCGGACTGAATCCCTTCTGGAGCGGCAGCATGCAACTGGCCGGCACCGATGTGCAGCCAGGTAAAGCCTTTACCGGCCCGCTGCGTCGTGATGTGCAGATGGTGTTTCAGGATCCGTATGCCTCACTGCATCCACGCCATCGTCTGCGCCGTACGCTGGCCGAACCGTTGAAGATGCTGAAGCGCGATAATATCGACGACCGCATCAATCAGGGTTTTCGCCATGTCGGGCTGGATCCAGCGCTGGCGGATCGTTATCCGCATCAGCTGTCCGGCGGCCAGCGACAGCGCGTGGCGATTGTGCGCGCCCTGCTACTGGAGCCGAAAATCCTGTTGCTGGATGAGCCAACCTCGGCACTGGATATGTCGGTGCAGGCGGAGATCCTGAATCTGCTGAATGATTTGAAGCAGAATGACGGGTTGACCATGGTGCTGGTAAGTCACGATCCCGATGTGATTGATCATATGTGCGACCGCGCGGCGCATATGGCATTGGGTCGGATTGTCGGTTAACGCATTTTCACTCAACCGTTGCGGCGCGATTTTTCATCCGCATCTAAAGCGATCATATCGCAAACAGATGCATGCTCCATCGTGCCGCCACGGACAGGCGTAAATTGATGCACCATTCAATTTACGCCAAATTTGATCTCTGCTTAATGCGCCATCGCCTGCAGCGTCTCGCTGCGAATCGACTCGGTCACTTCGGCCTTTAACGCCATAAACTCGGGTGAGGTTTTAATGGTGTAATCGCGCCCATTGTTGAAATTCACTGCCACCTCCTGCTTGATGCGGCCCGGCCGGGCGCTGAAAATCGCTACCTTGTTAGCCATGAAAATTGCTTCATCGATATCGTGGGTGACGAACAGCACAGTCTTGCGCGACTGCTCCCACACCGACAGCAACAGCTCCTGCATCATCACGCGCGTCTGATTATCCAGGGCGCCAAACGGCTCATCCATCAATAACACCTTGGGATCGTTGGCCAGTGCGCGCGCAATCGCGGTACGTTGCTGCATGCCGCCCGAGAGTTGGCGCGGATAGTGCTGCGCAAAGCCGCGTAATCCCACCTGCTGGATGTAGTAGTCGCTGCGCTCTTTCTGCTGCGCTGCACTGATGCCACGCTCCTGCAGGCCAAAGCGGATATTCTCCTCCACCGTCAGCCACGGAAACAACGTGTAGCTCTGGAACACCATGCCGCGATCGGCGCCCGGCCCTTCCACGCTTTTACCGTCCAGCCAGATTTCTCCACGCGTGGGTGTGTCCAGTCCGGCGATGATACGCAGCAGAGTGGATTTACCGCAGCCTGAGGGACCGAGGATAGTGATGAAATCATTCTCCTCCACCTGATAGTGGATCGGCTGCAGCGCCTGGGTCTGTTCCCCTTTCGGTCCGGTAAAAATGCGTTCCACGCCGCGCACGTTGAGTTTGCTGTGTTTCATTACAGGGTGCTCCATGCAAACAAGCGCCGATTGAGCACTTTGAACAAGTAGTCTGAGATCAAGCCAATGCAGCCGATCACAATGATGCCGAAAATGATCTGCCCGGTATTCAGCAATGCCTGACTGTCGACGATCATATGGCCGATGCCGCTTTCCGATCCGATCAATTCGGCGACGATGACGTAAGTCCACGCCCAGCCGAGCACCAGGCGCAGCAGTTCAGCAATGCCCGGTGCCGCGCCGGGGATCAGCACGCGACGCACGATCGAGCGGTTGCTGCAGCCTAGCGTGTAGGCCGCCTCCACCAGATCGCGACGTGCGCCGCTCACGGTGACCGCCACCATCAAGACGATTTGGAAGAAGGAGCCAATAAAGATCACCAGGATTTTCTGGGTTTCACCGATACCGGCCCACAGAATCAGCAACGGCACAAACGCCGAGGCCGGTAAATAACGGCAAAAGGAGACGAAGGGTTCAAGAAACGCTTCCCAGGTTTTGTAAGCGCCCATCATGATGCCCAGCGGCACACCTATCACGGCCGCCAGCAGGAAGCCCGACAGAACGCGCATCACCGTCATGCCGATATCCAGCGAGAAGTTGTACTCGGTGAACAGCACCACACCCTGCTGCAGCATAGTCAGCGGATCGGCCAGGAAAGTGGGCGACACCATGCCGCCCAACGTTACCAACGTCCACACCGCGATAAACAGCACAAAAAACGCTATGCCGAGCGCGATACGTAAGCGCAGCGAAATCGCTTTCAGCGGCACCATCAACGGATTGTGCCAGCGCTGCGGCGCATCCGGCAGTGCTGCTGGCGGAGTCACGGGTTGGCTTTTACTCATCTCCATCTCCTTTCTCCTGCTTACTGCACAAAGCTGGCGTCGTACAGGCTTTTCACATCCGGCATTTTCTTGATCACCCCTGCACGCAGCAGCAGTTTGCCGGCTTCATCACTGAAGGTTTCAATTTCGCCATTGAAGAATTTCTTGTTCTCTTCCGGCCCTTGCCAACGCAAATAACTGGCTGACTCCGCAAACTCTTTGCCCGTGGATTTTACTGCTGCACCCATAATCTCGTTAGACTTGTCCGGCTGCTGTTTGATCATCTCCAGCGCATCGTAATAGCTGGCCACCAGCGCTTTCGCGGCCTGAGGATGTTCTTTCAGGAACGTTGGCGTACAGCCGAGCGTGTCCATGACCATCGGATAATCCAGCGTGGTGGCGAGGATCTTGCCTGCCTTAGGCTGGTTGCGGATCACCGAGAGATAAGGTTCATAGGTCACTGCCGCATCGTTTTGACCCGCAGCAAAAGATTGTGCCGCCGCCTGCGGTGCCATGGTCGCGAGACGCACGTCTTTCATCGTCATGCCGTTTTTGTCCAGCATCCACGCCAGCAGGAAATACGGTGAGGTGCCGGGCGCATCCACCGCGATGGTTTTGCCTTTCAAATCTTTGATGCTGGTGATGTCACTGCGGGCGGCGAGGCCATCGGCACCGTAAGATTTGTCCAGCTGAACGATCTGCTTAATCGGCACGCCTGCGGCGTTCCAGGAGATGTAGGTTTCTACCGTGGTCGCCGCGCACTGAATGGTGCCGGAAGCCACCGCCAGATGTCGGCTGCTCTGCGGGATCATCTTCACATCGACATCAAGGCCGTGCTTTTTGAAAATCCCAGCTTTATCGGCCAGCGTCAGTGGGGCAAATCCAGTCCAGCCGGAAATACCGATGGCGACTTTGGTGTCGGCCGCCTGTGCTCCTAAAGCACTGGCGCACAGGACTGCGGCGGTTAATGCACGAACAACGAGTTTCACTGGCTTGCCCATCTTCCACTCCTGATAAAGGTGATGAAAAACAACGGTTGTATAGTCTTATCTATACAAGCCAAGCAATGGCTGTGCCAGATTGTGAAAGCCCATTGTGATGGGGAGAGGGGGTTGAGATCGCGCACTGAAACGGTGCATAAACCCTATGCCGATGATCACACTGGTGCGAAAGCAACCTTCGGCGGATGGCGCTATAATCACGCCAATTTTTCAACAGAAGGAACACCGTATGACGGTGAAATTGCGTCCGCTTGAGCGAGAAGATCTGCACTTTGTGCACCAGTTAGACAACAACGCCAGCGTGATGCGTTATTGGTTTGAGGAGCCGTACGAAGCTTTTGTCGAGCTCTCGGATCTCTACGACAAGCATATCCACGATCAAACAGAGCGTCGTTTTGTCGTTGAACACGATGGGCAAAAAGCGGGATTGGTGGAACTGGTCGAGATCAATCACGTGCATCGTCGCGCTGAGTTTCAGATCATCATTGATCCGGGGCATCAGGGCAAAGGCTTAGCCAGTCAGGCGGCTAAACTGGCGATGGATTATGGCTTTTCGGTGCTCAATCTCTACAAACTCTACCTGATTGTTGATCAGGAGAATGAGAAAGCGATTCACATCTACACCAAACTGGGATTTGAAGTGGAAGGCGTGCTGAAGCACGAATTTTTCATCAATGGTGAATACCGCAATACCATTCGCATGTGCATTTTCCAGCAGCAGTATCTGGCGCAGCATAAATCCGGTCATGCCATGGTGAAGCCGACAGCACAATAGCTTGAAATCGGCTCTCATTGTCGCTGCCGTCTTGAATATCAAACGGCAGCTATGTGATTTATCGCTTTTAACCAAAAAGATGATGCTGAACCTTAGCAGCGCGGTGTATCGCGCATCTCTCAGCGACATACCTGCTTCGGAGATGCACAAAAAATTGCGCCGCGACCACGCCATGCGGTTTAACCGCCGCGCGCACCCACCACGTTGAGACGTGGCTGCGGATGTTCAGGTTTCAGGTCGTACATGCCGCCATAGAAAGGATCCACCAGCAGCCAGCCGGGGAAGCCCAGTAACGGGATATTACCCAGCAGATACCACAGGTTGGCACTGGCCTCGATCGGCAGCGTCACCGGTACATAGCCCGGACTCTCCAGCATCACCTGATAATGTTTTTTACCAAAGTAATTACCAGTGGATTTTGCCAGCTCGACGGTTTGTGGCGTGTAGCCCTGCGCCACCGCGCGGCCGGTCTCATCCTGTACGGTGAAACGCGCGCCTTGCGGGACAGAGTCGATTTTTACCGGCTGCGTTTCCGTGCCGACAATGGTGGCACAGCCGCTCAGCAGCAATGCAGTGGCAGGAAGAAGGTGTCGCAGGTTCATGGCAGGTCCGCTATAGAATCAGATAGGACAGTCTAAACTGCCCTATCCTGCTTTTCACTCGCCTCAATCGCCCTATCAGTGCTGCTTTTCTGGCCTTTATTGCGGTTGACAACAGGCGGCAATCGCCGCGATATCTTGCGGTGTGGTGCGGCAACAGCCGCCAATCAACCGTGCGCCCGCTTGTTGCCACTCAGGGAATTTATCCTGCAGCGTGCAGCCCGATGGCGCCGAGTGCCAGGTTTTGCTGCTGGCATCGTACTGTTCACCGGAATTGGGGTAAACCAGCAGCGGCTTCGCACACAGCGCCTGCAGGGCTTGCAGCGCCGGTGTCACGCTCTCCAGTGCTACGCAGTTGATGCCCATCGCCACCACTTGCGGTGCCGCATTGACCAGTTCAGCGACCTGACTCAGCGGCGTGCCGTCGCTGATGTGCTGCGCATCACGCAGGGTGAAGGAGAACCATGCGCTGCTGTTCGGGAACTCTGCCAGCAAACTTACCAGCGCCTGCGCTTCAGCAAACGATGGCAGGGTTTCACACGCCAGCAAATCCACGCCCGCGTCCAACAGCGCCTTGACGCGTGGGCGATGGAAATCTTTCATCTCCGCTTCTGGCAGAGCGTAATCACCGCGATACTCAGCACCATTAGCAAGGTAAGCGCCATAGGGCCCAACGGAACCGGCCACCAGCAAAGCGGCATCACTGCCTGATGCCGCACGATAATCATCACGCGCACGTTGTGCCAGTTTCACACTTTGGTCGATCAATGTGAGCGCTTGCGCCTCATCCAGCCCACGCGCCGCAAAGCCCTGCGGCGTGGCCTGATAGCTGGCGGTGATCGCCACATTGGCGCCGGCCGCAAAATAGTCGTAATGCACCTGATAAATCAGCTCAGGGTTTTCCATCAGCACTTTGGCAGACCAGAGCGCATCGGCGAGATTGCAACCGCGCGCCTCCAGTTCGGTGGCCAGCGCGCCATCCAGAATCAGTGTGTCATGTTGTGCTAAGGCTTCTGCGACAGGATTACGCGACATCATTGGCCTCCCCGGCCTTCAGGTTACGTCGATGCGTGACATGGTATGCGGCATAGCAGAACAGCACAAATGGAATGCCACACCACAGCGCAATACGCTGCGACGGATCGAAGGCCAGCCCTACACACGCCAGCAGGCACAGCAGGAAACCGAGAATCGGCGTTAGAGGATAGAGTGGCGCGCGATAGGCGAGTTGTTGCAGCGAACCGCCTGCGGCCAAGTGGCGACGGCGGAACACATAGTGCGAGGCACAGATACTCAGCCACACCGCCACCACCGCAAAACCTGAAATGGCTGACAGCGCCACAAATACGGTATCCGGCGCGATCACGCTGGAGAACAGCGCCAGCAGGCCGCCCAGCATACTGACGGTGATCGCCAGCACCGGAATCCCACGGCGGTTCACCTGGGCGAAACAGCGCGGCAAGGTGTTCTCATTCGCCAGCGACCACAGCATCCTGCCCGACGCATACAACCCCGAGTTGGCGGCGGACAGGATCGCCGTCAGGATCACGAAATTGAAGATATCAGCCGCATAGGGAATACCGATCTTCTCGAACACCAGCACAAACGGGCTTTTGACGATGCCCGCCTGATCCATCGGGATCAACGCCGCCAGCACAAATACTGTACCAATAAAGAAGATAATCAATCGTGCTACGGTCGTGCGGATCGCCAGCGGCAAGGCTTTCTGCGGCTGCTCGGTTTCGCCAGCGGCAATACCAATCAGCTCAGTGCCGGAGAAGGCGAAGTTCACCGCCACCATGGTCATCAGAATCGGCAAGGTGCCGTGCGGTAACCAGCCTGAAGCCGTCAGGTTACTCAATCCCGGTGCGGCACTGCCATCCTTCATCGGGATAAAACCAAACATCGCGCCCGCACCAAGAATGATAAAGGCAATGATGGTGACCACTTTGATGATGGAGAACCAGAACTCCCCTTCCGCGAAGAAGCGCGTGGAGACGATATTCAGCAGATAGATGGCGATACAGAACACCAGACACCACAGCCACACCGGCGTGGTGGGGAACCAATACTGCATACAGAATCCGGCGGCGGTCAGGCTGGAGCCGAGCGCCACCGTCCACGTCAGCCAGTAAAGCCAGGCCACGGTGTAGCCGGTTGCCGGGCTGAGATAGCGCGCAGCATAGACATGGAAGGCCCCGGTTTCCGGCATCGCTACGGCCAGTTCGCCGAGACATACCATCACCAGCCACACCACCAGCGCGCCGATCAGATATGCCAGTAGCGTGCCCGCCGCCCCGGTGGTTGAGATGATATAGCCGGTGTTGAAGAACAGTCCGGTGCCAATCACACCTCCCAGCGACAGCATCACCAGATGCCGCACTTTCATGGTGCGCTTAAAGTTTTCCTGCGAAGAAGTATCCTGCGTTTGCATTATTTTTATCCGTATGGACGTCTGAACATCTATATGGACACAGGGTTATACGCGCCAGCGTATCATTTTGCAACGTGGCAAAGGGTGAGGGTTTTAAAAAGTCGGGGGTGGCCCCGCGTCAACGGGGCACCACATCAGGCGCCAAATACGCCTTGCAGATAGCGCTCAAGCGCAATGCGCGAGCTAAAACCGTGCGGAATACCGTAGTGTTCCTGGGATTCACCCATCAGATAAAGCGGGAACTGGGTGTAATGATCGCAGGTTTTCATTTCTGAGGCGGGCTCGGCAAAGTGCTGACTTTTCTCTTTCAGCGTGGGGTGAATGATCAATGCGGTGCGGCCCATGCGCGCTTCGCGATTGACGTAGACATAATTTTCACCACGACGATAACCGTAGATTTTTGGCGTCAGGGTGTCCATTTCGAACCCTGCTTTTTCCAGTACGCGCGCTACCTCATCCGGACGTAAATACATGCTTGCTCCTCTCTTCTCACAGCCCCGCAACCTTACAACAGCCCGACATACAGGACATTCGGAATTTCCCTAAAGCCTGGCATACGCCTGCGTTTAGTCACGTTTCGTCTACACTCAGTATTACTTGTTAAATCAAAGGGAGCGAAAAAATGTTTAATCGCGTAAGCAAAAACGATGACATTGATATCAATCAGGATGTAAACGAGCTGGCAGATTCGCTCGAAGCATTACTTAAATCTTACGGCAGCGAAGCCAAAGATGAAGTGGATAGCGCACGCAGCAAAGCACAGTCGCTGCTGAAGCAGACCCGCGCAAAACTGAACGGCGGCAACAGCCGCGTTTCTCAGGCAGCGCGTGACGCCAGTTATCAAGTTGATGCCTACGTGCATGACAAACCCTGGCATGGCGTGGGTGTCGGTGCAGCCGTGGGTCTGGTGTTAGGTGCGCTGTTAATGTCACGCCGTTAACCATCATTAGCGTTTAAAGAGAGCCTCGCGATTGCGGGGCTTTTTTGTGCCTGCCGCAAATGAAAGCGCACAAAATTTGACCTAAATTTTGCCTCCCTCGCCTTTACAAAAAAAATTTCGGGCCTGGAAGGTGCATGATCTCTGGTGTTAGCGTTTATCCGAAGATAAAAATACAAAATCCCTATATCTGGTGGGCTTGACCACCACGAGCACTACATCTAGTATTCAACCCATCAACTCGCTACCAGATGTCGTCAAGGACGAAGTTCGCTGCAAATAGGATTTTGCTTCGTATCTCGCATCCAGACCGCAATCAAAGGGAAATACGAATCATGCGCATTATTATTTACACTAAAAACAACTGTGTCCAGTGCAACGCGACAAAAAATGCCATGGACCGTAAAGGTATCGACTATCAGCTGATCAACCTCGATACTCAACCGGAAGCCATTGATAACCTCAAATCCCTCGGCTATCGCCAGGTGCCCGTCGTCATGACCCATGATGACCACTGGAGCGGCTTCCGCCCTGACAAAATCGCCAGCCTGCGCCAGCTCGCTGCAGTCGGGGGATAAGGCGATGTTCCCACTGGTCTACTTCTCTAGCCAGTCGGAAAACACGCACCGATTTATCACTCGTCTGGGACTGCCTGCTTGCCGCATACCGATTGATGGCAAGCAGCGCCTGCATATCGACCAACCCTTTATTTTAGTGGTGCCGAGCTACGGCGGCGGCAGTGCGCGGGGTGCGGTGCCCAGACAAGTGATTCAATTCCTTAATGATGACGCCAACCGACGCGGTATCCGCGGGGTGATTGCTGCCGGTAACCGCAACTTCGGTGAAGGCTATTGCCTGGCAGGCGACATCATTGCGCAGAAATGTCAGGTTCCTTATCTCTACCGCTTTGAGCTGATGGGAACCCCCGACGATATCGCTAATGTAAAAGCGGGAGTAACCCAATTTTGGCAACGACAGACACCCTGAACAGCACGCAGCTGGATTATCACGCGCTCAACGCGATGCTGAACCTGTATGACGCCGATGGCCGCATTCAGTTCGAGAAAGATCACGAGGCTACGCGCCAGTTCTTCCTGCAGCATGTAGAGCCGAATACCGTACAGTTCGCCTCGGCGGCCGATCGCCTGCGCTATCTGGTTGAGGAAGGCTACTATGAAGCCACGGTACTGAATCAGTACGACTTCAGTTTCCTGTGCCAGCTGCACGATGAAGCCGATGCCTGGGGTTTCCGTTTCCACACCTTCCTCGGTGCGTGGAAGTTTTACACCAGCTACACGCTGAAAACCTTCGACGGTAAACGCTATCTGGAAACCTTCGAGCAGCGCGCCTGCATGGTGGCGCTGACGCTGGCACGCGGCAACGAATCGCTGTCACGCGAATTGCTGGCAGAGATGCTCAGCGGCCGCTTCCAGCCAGCCACCCCAACCTTCCTCAACTGCGGTAAACAGCAGCGCGGCGAGTTAGTCTCGTGCTTCCTGCTGCGCATCGAAGACAATATGGAATCGATTGGGCGTGCGGTGAACTCGGCGCTGCAGTTGTCAAAACGCGGCGGCGGCGTGGCCTTCCTGCTCTCTAACCTGCGTGAATCCGGTGCGCCGATTAAGCGCATCGAAAACCAGTCGTCTGGCGTGATTCCGGTAATGAAGATGCTGGAAGATGCGTTCTCTTACGCCAATCAGCTTGGTGCGCGTCAGGGCGCGGGCGCGGTGTGGCTGAATGCGCATCACCCCGATATCTTCCGCTTCCTTGATACCAAACGCGAAAACGCTGACGAGAAGATCCGTATCAAAACGCTGTCGCTGGGCGTGGTGATCCCCGATATCACCTTCCAGCTGGCGAAAGAGAATCGCGATATGGCGCTGTTCTCGCCGTATGACGTTGAGCGCATTTACGGCAAAGCGTTCGGTGATATCAGCATCAGCGAGCTGTATGAAGAGATGCTGGCCGACGATCGTATCCGTAAGACTTACATCAAGCCGCGTGACTTCTTCCAGACGCTGGCAGAAATTCAGTTTGAGTCAGGCTATCCGTACATCATGTACGAAGACAGCGTGAACCGTCACAACCCGATTGCTGGTCGCATCAATATGAGCAACCTGTGCTCAGAGATTTTGCAGGTTAACAGCGCCAGCGAATTCTATGACGATCTTAACTACCGCCGCGTGGGCAAGGATATCTCCTGTAACCTCGGCTCGCTGAACATCGCGCATGCTATGGATTCCCGCAATCTGGCGCAGACCGTTGAAACCGCCGTGCGCGCATTGACGGCGGTTTCTGAGATGAGCGAAATCAACTCGGTGCCGTCGGTCGCGGAAGGCAATCGTCGTTCACATGCGGTGGGCCTGGGTCAGATGAACCTGCACGGCTATCTGGCGCGTGAAGGCATGGCTTATGGCTCGGAAGAGGCACTGGATTTCACCAATCTCTACTTCTACTGCGTCACCTATCACGCGGTGCGCACGTCGAACCTGCTGGCACAAGAGCGCAATCAGAGTTTTGATGGCTTTGAACAATCGCAGTACGCCAACGGTCACTACTTCGATAAGTATGTGGATCGCGCCTGGCTGCCACGCACCGCGCGTGTGGCACAGATTTTTGCCGATGCAGGCATTGCGCTGCCAAGCCAGGCCGACTGGCAGGCATTGCGCGAATCAGTGATGCAACACGGCTTGTTTAACCAGAACTTACAGGCGGTGCCGCCAACCGGTTCGATCTCGTACATCAATCACGCGACATCAAGTATTCACCCGATCGTGTCGCGCATTGAGATCCGTAAAGAGGGTAAAACCGGCCGCGTTTACTATCCGGCGCCGTTTATGACCAACGAGAATCTGGATCTCTATCAGGATGCGTACCAGATTGGTCCGGAAGCGATTATTGATACCTACGCTGAAGCCACGCAGCACGTCGATCAGGGCTTGTCGTTGACGCTGTTCTTCCGCGATGACGTCACCACGCGTGACATCAACAAAGCGCAAATTTATGCGTGGAAGAAAGGCATCAAAACGCTCTATTACATTCGTCTGCGCCAGATGGCGCTGCAAGGCACCGAAGTCCAGGGCTGCGTCTCCTGCTCATTGTGATGAAAACTATGCAACTTAAACAAATTCAAGCGATTAACTGGAACCGAATCCAGGACGAAAAAGACCTCGAAGTGTGGAACCGTCTGACCAGTAACTTCTGGCTGCCGGAAAAAGTGCCATTGTCCAACGACCTGCCAGCCTGGCAGTCGCTGGACCACCAGCAACAGCAGCTGACCATCCGCGTGTTTACCGGTTTGACGCTGCTCGACACTATCCAGAACGTGATCGGCGCGCCGGGCCTGATGGAAGACGCCATCACGCCGCATGAAGAAGCGGTGCTGTCGAATATCAGCTTTATGGAAGCGGTGCATGCGCGTTCATACAGCTCGATTTTCTCCACCCTGTGTAACACCGCCGATGTCGATGCGGCGTATCGCTGGAGTGAGGAAAACGAAGCGTTGCAGAACAAGGCGAAGATTGTGCTGGAGCACTATCGTGCCGAGGACCCGCTGAAGAAGAAAATCGCCAGCGTGTTCCTGGAATCGTTCCTGTTCTACTCCGGTTTCTGGCTGCCGATGTACTGGTCAAGCCGTGGCAAATTGACCAACACCGCTGACCTGATTCGTTTGATTATTCGCGATGAAGCGGTGCACGGTTATTACATCGGCTACAAGTACCAGAAAGCACTGGAAAAAGTTGACGATGCACGCCGTGAAGAGCTGCAGCAATTTGCCATCGATTTGCTGCTGGCGCTGTATGAAAACGAAGTGGAGTATACCGAAGCGCTGTATGCGGATGTCGGTTGGGCAGAGGAGGTGAAAACCTTCCTGCACTACAACGCTAACAAGGCGTTGATGAATCTGGGATATGAGGCGTTGTTCCCGTCAGAGCTGACGACGGTGAATCCGGCCATTCTCTCGGCTTTGTCACCGAATGCCGATGAAAACCACGATTTCTTCTCCGGTTCAGGTTCTTCCTACGTGATGGGAAAAGCCGTGGAAACCGAAGACGAGGACTGGAATTTCTAGCCTCTGGCATGTAGCACAGGGCGCGCCACAGCGCGCCCTTTCAGCGCCTTGATATTTCCCGTTCAGATTACCAAATATTCTCTCGTTATTTCCGTTTCTCACCTTCATTATTTTGTCATTTTAGCGCCATTAATTCGTCCATTATATCGCCTACATAAGCGCAATTTATTCGTGTTTCACTGAGCATTTGCCGTGAAAGCGGGTTAATTTCATAAAAAATTCAGAAAAAAATGATTCGCTCTCATCCCTTGTGAGCACTGGAATTATCGCCAATCTGCACGCACTCGCTCAGCTAAATATCCGCACCAAGGGTTGTCAGATATTCTCACTATGCTAGGTTATAGGGCGCTTAAATTTAATCGAGATCACTACAAGAAATAGCTAAACATTTAACCGGGAAATTAATTACTGCATGGCAATTAAACTCGAAGTAAAGAATTTATATAAGGTATTTGGGGATCACCCCGAAAAGGCATTTAAGCTGATTGAGAAAGGCGAAAGCAAAGAGAGTATTCTGGCGAAAACCGGTCTCTCCGTCGGCGTAAAAGATGCCAGTCTGGCCATTGAAGAAGGCGAGATCTTCGTCATCATGGGGCTCTCCGGTTCAGGGAAATCCACCATGGTTCGCCTTCTCAATCGTCTGATCGAGCCCACTCGCGGCCAGGTGATCATTGACGGTGTCGATATTGCGAAAATATCGGATGCTGAACTGCGTGAAGTGCGCAGAAATAAGATCAGCATGGTATTCCAGTCGTTCGCATTAATGCCCCATATGACGGTGCTGAATAATACCGCCTTCGGCATGGAATTAGCGGGCGTGCCGTTACAGGAACGTCAGGAAAAAGCGCTGGAAGCATTGCGTCAGGTGGGACTGGATAATTATGCTCACTCCTATCCAGATGAACTCTCCGGCGGTATGCGTCAACGTGTCGGATTAGCGCGCGCGCTGGCGATCAATCCCGATATTTTACTGATGGATGAAGCCTTCTCCGCCCTCGATCCGCTTATCCGCACTGAAATGCAGGATGAGTTGGTGAAACTGCAGGCGAAACATCAGCGTACCATTGTGTTTATCTCTCACGATCTCGATGAAGCGATGCGTATTGGCGATCGCATCGCCATCATGCAGGGTGGCGAAGTGGTACAGGTCGGTACGCCGGATGAAATCCTGAATAATCCCGCTAACGATTATGTGCGCACCTTCTTCCGGGGTGTCGATATTAGCCATGTGTTTAGCGCCAGGGATATTGCCCGTCGTAGCGCCGGCGCACTGATTCGTAAAGCGGCCGGTTTTGGCCCACGTTCCGCCATTAAACTGCTTCAGGATGAAGACCGCGAATATGGCTATGTGCTGGAGAAACAGAAATTTGTCGGCGTAGTTTCAACCGATTCACTTAAAGCGGCACTGGCTGCGGGTGAAGGTCTGGATAGCGCCCTGCTTGAGACGCCGTTAGCGGTTCCTGCGGATACCTCACTGAACGATTTGCTCTCCCACGTTGCACAAGCGCCCTGCGCGGTGCCGGTGGTCGGCGAAGAAAATCAGTACATCGGTATTATTTCCAAAAGCATGCTATTGCGCGCTTTAGATCGTGAAGGAGCCCAGTCATGAGTGAACAAACCAGCAATCCGTGGGATAGCGCCAGCCAGACCACGCAGCAACCCGCGACCACAGATTCGAGCGCGGCAGCCAGCAGTATCGATCCCTGGGGCGGAAGTAGCAGCAGCGCACCCGCCGACAGCACGTCCAGCAGCGGTTCCGCCGATGCATGGGGCGATCCTTCAGCGGCGAGCGGTGGACATGATGCTGCCAGCAGCGCAGCCAGTAGCAGTGGTTCAGCCGATGCATGGGGTGACCCATCAGCGGCGAGCGGTGGACATGATGCTGCCAGCAGTGCCGCCAGTAGCAGTGACTGGCTCAACAGCGCGCCCGCTCCGGCTCCCGAGCATTTTAATATCATGGATCCGTTCCACAAGACCTGGATCCCACTCGACAGCTGGGTGACCGAAGGCATCGACTGGGTCGTTAGCCATTTCCGCCCGGTATTCCAGGGCATTCGCGTGCCGGTCGACTATATCCTCAGCGCATTTCAGCAGTTGCTGCTGGGCATGCCCGCGCCCGTGGCGATTGTGGTATTTGCGTTGATTGCCTGGCAAATTGCCAGCCCGGCCATGGGAATCGCGACTCTCATTTCATTGATTGCGATTGGTGCTATTGGCGCGTGGTCGCAAGCGATGGTGACACTGGCGCTGGTACTGACCGCCCTGCTGTTCTGTATCATCATCGGCCTCCCGCTGGGGATTTGGCTGGCACGCAGTGAACGTGCGGCACGCATTATCCGACCGTTGCTGGATGCGATGCAGACCACACCGGCCTTCGTGTATTTAGTGCCGATCGTGATGCTGTTCGGTATCGGTAACGTGCCGGGCGTGGTGGTGACCATCATCTTTGCGCTACCGCCGATGGTGCGTCTGACCATTCTTGGCATTAAGCAGGTACCTGCCGATTTGATCGAAGCGAGCGAATCCTTTGGTGCCAGCCCGCGTCAGATGCTGTTCAAAGTACAGTTGCCGCTGGCGATGCCGACCATTATGGCCGGTGTGAACCAGACGCTGATGCTGGCGCTGTCAATGGTGGTTATCGCCTCGATGATCGCTGTGGGTGGCTTAGGCCAGATGGTGCTGCGCGGTATCGGTCGTTTAGATATGGGTCTGGCAACTGTCGGCGGCGTGGGCATCGTGATTCTGGCGATTATCCTTGATCGCCTGACTCAGTCGGTTGCCCGCGACAGCCGCAGCCGTGGCAACCGTCATTGGTATAGCTCAGGTCCTCTTGGCCTGCTGCTGCGCCCCTTCAGTAAAAAAGCCTGATTTCTATGGACGGCCCAGCGTGGCCGTCCGTCTCCGACGCAACACGTAAAATAAGGAATGACTATGCGCAAGACAGCTCTGTTCGCTGCCGTCCTGACGACGTTCGCCGCGACGCACGTGTCCGCCGCCGACCTGCCGGGTAAAGGCATCACCGTTAAACCTCTGCAAAGCACTATCGCAGAAGAAACTTTCCAGACGCTGATTGTCAGCCGCGCGCTGGAAAAACTGGGCTACACCGTTGAGAAGCCGGGCGAAGTCGATTACAACGTGGCCTACACCACCATCGCGGCGGGTGATGCCACCTTTGTGGCCGCTAACTGGAAACCGCTGCATGACGACATGTATAAAGCTGCAGGCGGTGATAACAAGTTTTACCGTGAAGGCACTTACGTTGGCGGCGCTGCTCAGGGTTATCTGATCGATAAGAAAACCGCCGAGCAGTATCACATCACCAACATCGAACAGCTTAAAGATCCGAAAATCGCCAAACTGTTCGACAGCAACGGTGACGGCAAAGCCGACATGACGGGTTGTACGCCGGGCTGGGGCTGTGAAGCGGTGATTAACCACCAGAATAAAGCCTATGGCCTGGCGGATACGGTTACGGCCAACATGGGTAACTATTCAGCGATGGTGGCTGACACCCTGGCACGCTACAAGCAAGGCAAACCTATCCTTTATTACACCTGGACACCTTACTGGCTGAGCGACGTGCTCAAACCGGGTAAAGATGTGGTTTGGCTGCAAGTGCCATTCTCTTCCCTGCCAGGCGAGCAGAGCAAAGTGGACACCAAACTGCCTAATGGTAAAAATTACGGTTTCCCGGTCAACACTATGCACATTGTGGCCAACAAAGCCTGGGCTGAGAAAAACCCGGCGGCGGCAAAACTGTTTGCTGAAATGAAATTGCCGATTGGTGATATCAACGCCGAAAACGCGGCCATGCATGCGGGTCAGGCTTCTGAAGCTGACATCAATCGTCACGTAGATGGCTGGATCAAAGGCCATCAGGCCGAGTTTGATAAGTGGATTTCTGACGCACAAGCGGCGGCAAAGTAATTCTCTTCCCTTAAAAGCGGCCTTTTGGCCGCTTTTGTTCTCAATCCCCGCACAGTTCGTGCGTTATAGCGCACTGGTACGTCCTGTCAATTAACACACCATTGAAATAATTTTTTGGGTTACTATTAACCACAAATGATTATCTACGCCTTTCTTCCGCCATGAATGCTGCTAAATCGAGACTTATCTCTGCAATGCCTGAGGTTAAATTCTCTCAACGAATGCAATTCATCATTTTAGCTGGTACGGTATTGGTGCCGGAATTGTTACGATTAAGTTAATTAAACCATTGATTTCGTGATGTAATGCGTTCAGCTAAAGTGTTTAGAAAGCGTAAAGACCAACCCAATCACGTGAGTGAGACTATTCATTGATGATTGAGTTTGTTATGGTTAGCAGCACAGTTATTCACCAGAGTTATTTTTTCTCGCGAAATTATTTTTTCTTAAAAATATTTCACGATGTGAATTGATGACAATGTAACCATCCTGCGTGGCACGTTGTCAGGGCGAAGCGCCCAGGGTTATGGAACGACCTGGAACGCCAGATGTTGACAATGTGATCGTGCGAACAATCACTGGCGGAAAATATGACTACGCTTAATCTGTCACCATCCTTACTATACCAGTTGCAACTAAGAGGTTTTTTTTAAAATGGAAAGTTCGTTTACTCCCATTGAACAGATGCTGAACATCCGTGCTAACCGCCATAAAGATTTTCCGTTGCAGGAAATCATCCTGACTCGTCTGTGCATGCATATGCAGGGAAAACTGCTGGATAACCGCAACAAGATGTTGAAGGCGCAGGGAATTAACGAGACCTTATTCATGGCGCTGATTACACTTGATGCGCAAGAAAACCAGAGCATCCAGCCTTCAGAACTGAGTTCTGCGCTGGGTTCCTCACGCACTAATGCAACACGTATTGCCGATGAGCTGGAAAAACGCGGCTGGATCGAGCGCCGCGAGAGCGATAATGACCGTCGCTGCCTGCATCTGCACCTGACAGAGAAAGGTAACGAATTCTTACGTCAGCTGCTGCCACCGCAGCATCAGAGTCTGCAGTACCTGTGGTCTTCGCTCTCTACATCCGAGCAGGATCAGCTGGAAGCGATTACGCGTAAGTTGCTTAACCGTCTTGATAAAATGGATGAAGATCAGGTTATCGCTTCCCTGTCGCGCTAATAGCAAGAAGTGCGACACAATCACCTTCCGAAATCGCTATTTTAATCCCCTTTTATCCGGCCAGCGTCTTATACGCTGGCTTTTTCGACTCGGGAAACCGTGTTGATGGATCAACACAGCCCGGCTAAATGGAAAACGTGGAGAACAACATGAGTGCGACCGCGGAAGCGCAAAGCCCGCAACAGCCAGCGAATAAAAAGAAGAAGCGCAAAGGTGTGCTGATCCTGCTGGCTATCGTGTTTGTATTGATTGGGGTGGCGTATCTGGCCTACTGGTATTTGGTGCTGCGCCATTTCCAGGAAACCGATGACGCCTATGTGTCAGGTAATCAGGTGCAGGTGATGGCACAGGTTTCCGGCAGCGTGAATAAAGTCTGGTTCGATGACACTGACTTCGTGAAAAAAGGCGATATTTTGGTGTCGCTGGATAAAACCGATGCGGAGCAGGCGTTTGAAAAAGCGCAGACTGCACTGGCCACCAGCGTCCGCCAGACGCATCAATTGATGATCAACGGCAAGCAGTATCAGGCCACCATCAAGCTGCAACAGACCGCGCTGGATCAGGCTGAAGCCGATCTGAAACGTCGTGAGCCGCTGGGTGCATCAAACCTGATTGGTCGTGAAGAACTGCAGCACTCACGTGATGCCGTGGCCACGGCGAAAGCGCAACTTGATGTCGCCGTGCAGCAGTACAACGCGAACCAGGCGATGATCCTGAACACCGATCTGGAACAGCAACCCGCCGTCAAACAAAGCGCGGCTGAACTGCGTGATGCCTGGCTGGCGCTGCAGCGTACCGATATCCGTAGTCCAATGGATGGCTATATTTCGCGTCGTAGTGTTCAGGTCGGTTCGCAGATCTCCACCAGCACGCCGCTGCTGGCGGTAGTGCCTGCCACGAATTTGTGGATTGATGCCAACTTCAAAGAAACGCAGCTTTCCGGCGTGCGCATCGGTCAGCCCGCTACCGTAATCAGCGATATTTACGGTGATGACGTGGAGTATCGCGGCAAAGTTGTCGGTCTGGATATGGGCACCGGCAGCGCCTTCTCTCTGCTGCCGGCGCAGAATGCGACAGGTAACTGGATCAAAGTGGTTCAGCGTTTACCGGTGCGTATTGAGCTAGACCCGCAACAGGTGGCCGAACACCCGCTGCGTATTGGTCTCTCCACCTTAGTCAAAGTGGATACCCAGAACAAAGACGGGGCCACACTGGCCAGTAGCGTGCGTCCACAAGCGGCGTATGAAAGTAACGCATTGGCAATCGACCTCGCGCCGGTTAACAAGCTGATTACTGATATCGTTCGTGCCAACGCCGATTAATTCCGCGGGAGGCTGTGATGGCACAAAAACCGCTTGAAGGTGCGCCGTTAGTCCTGATGACCATCGCCTTATCATTGGCGACGTTTATGCAGGTTCTCGACTCCACCATTGCTAACGTGGCGATCCCAACGATCGCCGGTAACCTTGGTGCCTCGAACTCACAGGGCACCTGGGTGATTACCTCATTCGGGGTGGCAAATGCCATCTCGATACCGATTACCGGTTGGTTAGCCAAACGTATCGGTGAAGTGAAGCTGTTTACCTGGTCGACCATTCTGTTTGTACTGGCCTCATGGGCCTGCGGCATGTCAGAAAGTCTGGAGATGCTGATCTTCTTCCGTATCATTCAGGGTGTGGTTGCCGGTCCATTGATTCCGCTGTCGCAAAGTTTGCTATTGAACAACTACCCGCCGGCCAAGCGCAGCGTGGCCCTCTCGCTGTGGGCGATGACGGTGATCGTAGCTCCGATCTGCGGCCCGATTCTCGGCGGCTGGATCAGTGATAACTACCACTGGGGTTGGATCTTCTTTATCAACGTCCCGATTGGTGTGGTCGTCGTCGCGCTGACTCTGCAAACCCTGCGAGGACGCGAAACCAAAACCGAGATCCGCCCGATTGATATCGTCGGTCTGGTGCTGTTGGTCGTGGGGATTGGTTCGCTGCAGGTGATGCTCGACCGGGGTAAAGAACTCGACTGGTTTGGCTCCACGGAAATCATCGTACTCACGGTAGTCGCCGTGGTGGCGCTGGCAGTGTTGTTGGTGTGGGAGCTAACGGACGACCATCCGATTGTCGATTTGTCGCTGTTTAAAAAGCGCAACTTCACCATCGGCTGTTTGTCGATCAGCCTGGCTTACATGCTTTACTTCGGCTCGATCGTGTTGCTGCCCCAGTTGCTGCAGGAGGTATACGGCTACACCGCCACCTGGGCAGGTTTGGCGTCAGCGCCGGTCGGCATCATTCCGGTGATCCTGTCGCCGATCATTGGTCGCTTTGCCCACAAGCTGGATATGCGGCGATTGGTGACCTTTAGCTTTATCATGTACGCGGTGTGCTTCTACTGGCGTGCGTATACGTTTGAGCCGGGGATGGATTTTGGTGCGTCGGCATGGCCGCAGTTTATTCAGGGCTTTGCCGTGGCGTGCTTCTTTATGCCACTGACCACCATTACGCTGTCAGGGTTGCCGCCAGAGCGTATGGCAGCAGCATCGAGCCTGTCGAACTTTGTGCGTACGCTGGCCGGTTCAATCGGTACGTCGATCACCACCACCATGTGGACGGATCGCGAATCGATGCATCACAGCTATCTGTCTGAATCGGTGAATCCATTCAACCCGAATTCGCAGCAGATGTATGACCAACTGCAAAGCATGGGCATGACGCAGCAGCAAGCTTCAGCCTACATTGCACAGCAAATTACCAACCAGGGCCTGATTATCTCAGCGAATGAGATCTTCTGGGCATCAGCGGGAGTATTTTTGATCTTGCTGGTTCTGGTGTGGTTTGCACGTCCGCCATTTGGCGCGGGCGGCGGTGGCGGCGGCGCGCACTAAACAGTAGAAACAAAAACGGGCCCGAAGGCCTAATGCCAGTCAGTTAAGCCTGACTGGCATTTTTTCTTCTTGCTGTCGGATATTTATAGGGGCTCTCTTTCACCACCCTTGGGAACGAGCGCTCCCGTCGTCCCGGCAGTCTGACCATCTCTGCTATCGAACTTACGTCCTTTACCAGTTCCGGAATTCGCCCAGGCGAAGCGCCTTCGAGTGTCCAGAGCAGCTTCATCACCCACGCTGTCGATTCCCTGAAGCTGAGCTGGTTAGGCCAGTATCCCTTCAGCGTTGAGGCCATTCTTATCATCTGATATC
>NZ_VWXC01000023.1:0-94830 GCF_011752685.1 Candidatus Pantoea communis | reverse complement strand
TCGTAACGAGAGACGATATCAAGGGCCTGACTGAGCTGCATAAAAAAATCCGGAAACGAAGCGTTTCCGGATTCTTACACAGCCACTGGATCGTTCAACTGATCCTTAACTGATCGGCATTAGGCCACCCTGGCCGCCATTTTCATGTGCATCCGCGAATCAGAAATTAATGTTCGCCGCGATGCCGCCAACAAACGCATCTTTCACTTCACTCACTGCACCCGGCGCCACCACATATTGCAGGTTCGGACGCAGCTGCAGCCATTTGGTCAGCTGAGCGTTGTAATAGATCTCGTAGTTGTATTCCGAGCCATCCTGAATCGGCAGATAGGTCGGGCTGTTGAAGTCAGTTTCGCCGTTAGCGTTGTTCTGCTCACGCAGCGAACGGGTATAGGCGCTGTTAACGTGGATGCGCGCCGCACCGACACCGATTTCATCCTGTGGACGCGCATCAAACGGCCCTTTCCAGGTGAAGCTGATGGACTGATAGTTGTCGGTTTTCGAGGTTTTGTGGTCGTTCATCACTGCCTGTACCGTCACGCCCAGACCACGGCTGGCGTCCCCGCCCTGCGCTGTCAGTTGCTGTTGCAACAGCACATAACCACCGTAGGCGTGATCCTGGCTTTGATAGGCCCCATCGCGCCAGCTGCCGTAATTATCGCTGTTGGCTGACGAGTAGTAATACCCGATACGGTAGTTACCCGGCAGTTTGTCGGCACCGAAAGTCGGTTTCCAGCCCAGTTCCACCGGCACCATATTGCCTTCAGAGTTGCTAGTGTCGAGACGGAAGCCATCACCGCGATCGTAGTTGGAACTGTTCTGGTTATAGAAGCCAACCTGGAAGAACACTTCCGGCGTGATGTTGAACTTCACACGGCCGCCCCACTGGGAAACCGGCCAGTTAAACCAGCGATCGCCACGCCAGTTACCCGCCTGACCACTACCAAAGGCCAGGTTCTGGAACTTACTGTCGAAGTTATCGAAGTCTTCACCGACAGTGACACGACCGGCTTTCAGGTTAACCGCGTCATCAAACAAACCTTTGCTCAGCCAGAACTGCGTCAGGCGCCAGGTTTGTCCACGGCCATACACTTCCTGCGTTGAAGAGAGCATGCCCGTGCGACGATCGGCGACCTGATCGGAGATGTTTTGCCCATTACGGTCAGTGATGGTCATCTGGAATTGCGCATCCTGCCAGTTCAGCAGTTTTTCCAGGTCAAAGTTGGCGCCAAACGCCCACTGATCGCTGTAACGCATGGAAGTGTTGGTATCCGCGCCGCCGCCGAGGTTAGAAGCGCTCTCCATGGTGTAGTTGACGTCGAATTTAATGCCGTCTTTTTCCAGCTGCGTTCGGGAACCACCCCAATCGCCGAACATGTAAGGTGAGTCATAGCTGAATGCATCAGCCGCCATTGCTGATGTACTCAACATCGCAAACATCAGGGTGCCCGCTGCCAGACGGGGCATATGCTGCACTGCTTTTTTTCTGTTCATGATCATTATTCTTTTGTGATGTAACGGGAAAGGATCGAACAGAGGATAGTGCTGGCGTTATGTCAATTTTTGCAAATATGTGCGCAGTGTTTGGCAGGGTGATAGTTAATTAACGCAATTGTGACAAGGGTCTATGAATGAATATATTTTTACAGAAATGGCATTTTTTGCATGGCAAAAAAATAAAATAAAGCGGGACGCCGTCGCGTCCCGTGAAGGTTACGCCTTACTGGCGCTCGCCAGTTCCTCGATCTCTTGCTTACTCAACTCTAACTCAGTGGCTTTCACCAGTTCGTTAATCTGCTCCAGCGAGGTGGCACTGACGATCGGTGCGGTGATGCTCGGGCGCGCAATCTGCCACGCCAGCGCGACCTGAGTCGCTGATGCATCGTGCGAAGCCGCCACATCCTCCAGCGCTTCGACAATGCGCTTGCCGCGCTCGTTAAGATACTTTTCGACGATGCCCTGCCCGCGTTTACTCTTGCTGGCATCTTCCGGCTTTTTGTATTTGCCGCTCAGGAAGCCACTGGCAAGTGAGTAGTAGTTAATCACGCCGAGGCCATTCTTAACCGCCACCTGCTCCAGGCCGCCTTCATACTCCTGGCGGTCATACAGGTTGTATTCTGGCTGTAGCGTTTCATAGCGCGCCAGCCCCTCTTTTTTACTGATATCCAGCGCTTCCTGCAGGCGTTTAGCATTGTAGTTGGAGGCGCCGATAGCACGCACTTTGCCTTCTTTAATCAGCGAATCAAAGGCTTTCAGTGTATCGACCAGCGGCGTATCCTGGTCGTCGCGGTGCGCCTGATAGAGATCGATCACATCGGTTTGCAAACGACGCAGCGAATCTTCCACCGCCTGACGGATGTAAACCGGTTTTAGCCCGGTTTTCTCCGGAGACAGCTCCATTCCCACTTTCGTCGCCAGCACAATACTGTCGCGCTTGCCGCTCTTTTTCAGCCATTTACCGATGATGGTTTCAGACTCGCCCCCTTCATTACCGGGAGCCCAGCGCGAATAAACGTCCGCGGTATCGATAAAGAACAGCCCTTTTTCCACCAGCGCGTCGAGCAGTGAGAACGAGGTTTTCTCGTCGACTGTCCAGCCGAAAACGTTGCCGCCAAAAGTGAGAAGCGGAACCTGAATACCACTGTCGCCAAGCTGACGGGTTTTCTGTTGACTCATTTTGTTCTCCTTATTGAAACGAGACATGACTGCCTTTGAGCTTAGCAAAGGAAATCGCTGCGCTTATGCGTTTTCCTGCCAAAATGTTTACGTAATATGAATACTTAGCGCCTCAGGGGCGATATTCTTAATTCCTTCAATTTTTGCCCGGCCCGGGCGTCTACAATCATTTCGTTTGCGAAACGGCCATTTTGCTTTCGCATTTGGGGAATACGAAACCGCTGGAGAGCACGCAAGCAGATGAACAGTCGACTGAAAACAAGCCTGATAACACTTGTCGCGATCGCCGCAGTCGCGGGCGGATATTACTGGTGGCAGCATCCTGCGGAACCGAGTAAGCAGCCGCAAGCCGAGGGCCAGCAGCATCATGGTCGCGGCGCAGGCGGCGCAAATCGCCGTCCTTTAGCACCGGTGCAGGCCGCTGCCGCAACAACCCAGAGCGTGCCCTACTATCTCAGCGGGCTTGGCACCGTCACCGCCGCCAATACCGTGACGGTTCGCAGTCGCGTTGATGGCCAGCTGATGGCATTGCATTTCCAGGAAGGTCAGCAGGTGGCAGCGGGTGCACTGCTTGCCGAAATCGATCCCCGCCCGTATCAGGTTGCGTTAATTCAGGCCCAGGGCCAGCTGGCAAAAGATCAGGCCACGCTCGCCAATGCACGTCGCGATCTTAGTCGCTATGAAAAACTGGCGAAAACCTCACTGGTGTCGCAGCAGGAACTGGACACGCAACGCTCGCTGGTGAGTGAAACGCTCGGCACAATTAAAGCCGATGAAGGTAACGTCGCCAGCGCGCAACTCAATCTCACTTACAGCCGCATTACCGCACCGATCGCCGGTCGGGTCGGTTTGAAGCAGGTCGATGTCGGTAACTACATTACTTCCGGCGATACAACCGGCCTGGTGGTGATCACCGAAACCCATCCGATTGACGTGGTGTTCAGCGTTGCCGAGAACAACATTAGCCAGATCCTCAAGGCACAGAAAAGTGGCCAGCCGTTGATTGTCGAAGCCTGGGATCGCAGTAACAAAACCCTGCTCACCAGCGGCACGCTGCTCAGCCTCGATAACCAGATTGATGCCACCACCGGCACCATCAAACTCAAAGCGCGCTTCGATAATCAGGATGATGCACTGTTCCCCAATCAATTCGTCAACGCGCGTCTGAAAGTAGATACGCTGCAGGATGCGGTGGTGATCCCAACGGCTGCGCTACAAATGAGCAACGACGGTCACTTTGTCTGGGTGGTCAACAGCGATAACAAAGTGAGCAAGAAGCGCGTAACGGCGGGCTTGCAGGACAGTCAGAAAGTGGTAATCAGCGCCGGGCTCGACGCCGGTGAGCGCGTGGTCACTGACGGATTGGATCGTCTGACCGAAGGTGCCACCGTTGAAGTGGTATCACCGCAAAGTACCGCCACACACAGCACGCGCGCCGCCCAGCCTGCCCGTGGAGAGCGTCAATAATGCAGGTGATGCCTCCTGACAGCAGCGGCGGTCCGTCACGCCTGTTTATTCTGCGCCCGGTGGCGACCACGCTGCTGATGATTGCCATTCTGCTGGCGGGCGTGCTCGGTTACCGCTTTCTGCCGGTATCGGCGCTGCCCGAAGTGGATTACCCGACGATTCAAGTGGTCACGCTCTATCCCGGCGCCAGCCCGGATGTGGTGACCTCCTCGATTACCGCCCCGCTTGAACGTCAGTTCGGCCAGATGTCAGGGCTGAAGCAGATGGCATCGCAGAGTTCCGGTGGTGCCTCGGTGGTGACCTTGCAATTCCAGCTTTCACTCTCTTTGGATGTCGCCGAGCAGGAAGTACAGGCGGCGATCAACTCCGCCACCAATCTGCTGCCCAGCGATCTGCCCAACCCGCCGGTCTACAGCAAGGTTAATCCTGCCGATCCACCGATCATGACGCTCGCCGTCACCACCACCAGCATGCCGCTGACGCAGGTGCAGGATATGGTGGAGACGCGCGTGGCGCAGAAAATTTCGCAGGTCACCGGCGTCGGTCTGGTGACGCTGTCCGGCGGGCAACGCCCAGCCGTACGCGTGAAAATGAACACCCAGGCACTGGCCGCGTTAGGCTTGACCAGCGAGACGGTGCGCACCGCGATTACCAACGCCAACGTCAACTCCGCCAAAGGTAGCCTGGATGGCCCAACGCGATCGATTACGCTGGCCGCCAACGATCAGATGACCTCCGCCGAGGATTACCGCAAGCTGATCATCAGCTATAACAACGGTGCGCCAGTGCGTCTTGGTGATGTCGCCTCCATTGAACAAGGTGCGGAAAACAGCTGGCTCGGGGCCTGGGCTAACCGTCAGCAGGCGATTGTGCTCAACGTACAGCGCCAGCCTGGTGCCAATATCATCGCCACTGCAGACAGCATCCGTGCGTTGCTGCCCTCCCTTACCGCCACACTGCCCAAATCGGTAGACGTGAAACTGCTCACCGATCGCACCACCAATATCCGTGCATCGGTGGCGGATACGCAGCACGAGCTGATGCTGGCGATTGGTCTGGTGGTGATGATCATCTATCTGTTTCTGCGTAACGTGCCTGCCACCATCATCCCGGCCGTGGCAGTACCGCTGTCGCTGGTCGGGACGTTTGCGGCCATGTATTTCCTCGGCTTCTCAATCAATAACCTGACGCTGATGGCGCTCACCATTGCCACCGGCTTTGTGGTCGACGATGCCATCGTGGTGATCGAGAACATCTCGCGCTATATCGAAAAAGGCGAGAAGCCGATGACGGCAGCGCTGAAGGGCGCGGGTGAAATCGGCTTTACCATTATCTCCCTCACCTTCTCGCTGATTGCGGTGCTGATCCCGCTGCTGTTTATGGGCGATGTGATTGGCCGCCTGTTCCGTGAGTTTGCTGTAACGCTGGCGGTGGCGATTCTGATCTCAGCCGTGGTGTCGCTCACGCTCACGCCGATGATGTGTGCACGCATGCTTAGCGCCGAATCGCTGCGCAAACAGAACCGCTTCTCGCGAGCCAGTGAAGCGATGTTTGATCGGGTGATTGCCGGGTACGGACGCTGGTTAACGCGCGTATTGCAGCATCCGTGGATCACATTGTCGGTGGCGCTCGGCACGCTGCTGCTGACGGTGGTGATGTGGATTGCTATACCGAAAGGCTTCTTCCCGCAGCAGGACAACGGCATTATTCAGGGCACCTTACAGGCGCCGCAGTCGGTGTCGTACAGCAGCATGGCGGAACGCACGCGCGATGTGGCGTCGATCATCATGAAAGATCCGGCGGTGCAGAGCATGACGTCGTTTGTCGGCGTTGATGGCACTAATGCGGCACTGAACAGCGCGCGTTTGCAGATCAACCTGAAACCGCTCAGCGAGCGTGATGACCGCATTCCCGCGGTGCAGAAACGCCTGCAGCAAGAGATTGATAAAGTGCCTGGCGTCTCACTGTGGCTGCAGCCGGTGCAGGATTTGACCATTGAAACCCAGGCCAGCCGCACGCCGTACCAGTTCACGCTGCAATCCGGCTCGCTGGAATCACTCAGCACCTGGGTACCGAAGCTGCTGGCACAACTCAATAGCTTGCCGCAGCTGCGTGACGTCAGCAGCGACTGGCAGGATCAGGGGCTGGAAGCCTTTATCCGCGTCGATCGCGACAGCGCCAGCCGTCTCGGTATCACCATGGCGGATGTCGATAACGCCCTGTACAACGCCTTCGGTCAACGATTGATCTCCACCATTTATACTCAGGCCAATCAGTATCGCGTGGTGCTGGAGCAGAACAATGAGCAAACGCCGGGCCTGGCCAGTCTCGACGGTATTCGACTGACCAGCACCGAGGGCGGCAGCGTACCGCTCAGTGCCATCGCGCAGATCGAAGAGCGTCATGCGGCGTTGAGCATTAACCACCTCGATCAATTCCCGTCAGCCACCTTCTCGTTTGATGTCGCCGAAGGCTATTCACTGGGCGAAGCGGTGAAAGCCATCAGCGCAGCCGAAGATCAGGTCGGCATGCCCGCCGAAATGATGACGCAGTTCCAGGGCAGCACGCTAGCGTTTGAAGCGGCGCTCACCAGTACCGTGTGGCTGATTATTGCGGCGGTGGTGGCAATGTATATCGTGCTCGGTGTGCTGTATGAGAGCTTTATCCATCCGATCACCATTCTCTCCACGCTGCCAACAGCGGGGGTGGGCGCGCTGCTGGCGCTGATGCTGAGCGGCAACGAGCTGGATATTATCGCCATCATCGGCATTATCTTGCTGATCGGTATCGTGAAGAAAAACGCCATCATGATGATCGATTTCGCGCTGGCCGCCGAGCGTGAGCAAGGTATGGCGCCACGTGAAGCGATCTATCAGGCCTGTTTACTGCGTTTCCGTCCGATTCTGATGACCACGATGGCGGCACTGCTCGGTGCCTTGCCATTGATGTTGAGCACCGGTGTTGGCGCAGAGCTGCGTCATCCGTTAGGTATTGCCATGGTCGGCGGCTTGATCCTCAGCCAAATCCTGACGTTATTTACCACGCCAGTGATCTATCTGCTGTTTGACCGACTGGCCCACGCCACGCGCCGTCGCTTCAAGCGTTCCGAGGCGCAGCCGTGAAGTTCTTCGCGCTGTTTATCCATCGGCCAGTGGCGACCACGCTGCTGACGCTGGCGATTGCGCTGGCCGGTATTCTCGGTTTCCGTCTGCTGCCGGTCGCCCCGCTGCCGCAGCTGGATTTCCCGGTAATCGTGATTACCGCTTCGCTGCCCGGTGCGTCGCCGGAAACCATGGCTGCTTCGGTGGCCACGCCGCTGGAACGTTCGCTGGGGCGCATTGCCGGTGTCAGTGAGATGACCTCCACCAGTTCACTCGGCAGCACGCGCGTGATTCTGGTGTTCGATTTTGACCGCGATATCAACGGTGCCGCGCGTGACGTGCAGGCCGCCATCAACGCCGCCCAAAGCCTGCTGCCGACCGGCATGCCAAGCCGTCCGACCTATCGCAAAGCCAACCCATCGGATGCACCGATCATGATCCTGACGCTGACCTCGGACATTTATAATCCCGGTCAGCTGTATGATTACGCCTCAACCCAACTGGCGCAGAAGCTTTCGCAAATTCAGGGCGTTGGTGATGTGACCGTGGGCGGCAGTTCGTTACCTGCGGTGCGCGTCGATCTCAACCCGCAGGCTTTATTCAATCAGGGCGTGTCGCTGGATGCGGTGCGCACCGCCATCAGCAATGCCAACCAGCGCCGTCCGCAAGGGGCGATTGATGATGTGCAGCAGCGCTGGCAGGTACGCACCAACGATGAGCTGCAAACCGCCAGCGAATATCAGCCGCTGGTGGTGCATTACAGCAACGGCGCGGCGGTCCGCCTGAGCGATGTGGCTAACGTGCAGGACTCGGTGCAGGACGTGCGTAACGCCGGGATGACCAATGGCAAACCGGCGGTGCTGCTGGTGGTGCGCAAATCGCCGGATGCCAATATTATTGAAACCGTGGATCGCATCCGCAGCGAGATGCCGCTGCTGCATGAGGTGATCCCCGCCGCCATCGATTTACAGATCGCTCAGGACCGCTCCCCCACCATTCGCGCCTCGCTGCAGGAAGTCGAGCAGTCATTGATGATTGCGGTGGCGCTGGTAATTCTGGTGGTGTTTGTCTTCCTGCGCGACGGCCGAGCCACCCTGATCCCGGCCGCCGCCGTACCGGTTTCGCTGATTGGCACCTTTGCCGCCATGTATCTGTGCGGATTCAGCCTCAACAACCTGTCGCTGATGGCGCTGACCATCGCCACCGGGTTCGTGGTCGATGATGCGATTGTGGTGCTGGAAAATATCGCGCGTCACGTTGAAGCGGGGATGAAACCGCTACAAGCGGCGCTAACCGGCGTGCGCGAAGTGGGCTTTACCGTGCTGTCGATGAGTCTGTCGCTGATTGCCGTGTTCCTGCCACTGCTGATGCTGGGCGGCATTATCGGGCGCTTCTTCTCGGAATTTGCCATCACGCTGTCGGTGGCGATCCTCATCTCGCTGTTTATCTCCATCACCCTGACGCCGATGATGTGCGCCTACCTGCTGAAGCCGCAGGAAAAGCGCAGCCAGCCGCGCACACGTGGTTTCGCCAAGGTAATGCTGAAGGTGCAAAACGGCTATGCGCGCTCGCTGGGTTGGGTACTCAATCACGCAATTTGGGTGCTGATGCTGCTGCTCGCCACCGTCGGGCTGACGGTGTATCTGTTTATCTCGATCCCGAAAACCTTTATGCCGGAACAAGACACCGGGCGCTTAAACGGTTTTATCTCGGCGGATCAAAGCATTTCTTTCCAGGCGATGCGCGGCAAGCTGCAGGATTTCATGAACATCATCAAGGCCGATCCGGCGGTGGATAACGTCACCGGCTTTACCGGCGGTTCGCGCACCAACAGCGGATCGATGTTCGTGTCACTTAAGCCGCTGTCGGAACGCAGTGAAAACGCGCAGGAGGTGATTGCCCGCCTGCGCACCAAGCTGGCGAAAGAGCCGGGCGCTAACCTGTACCTCAACGCAGTGCAGGATATTCGTATCGGCGGACGTGAATCTAACGCCAGCTACCAATACAGCCTGCTGTCGGATAATCTCGCCGACCTGCGCGAGTGGGAGCCCAAAATTCGTCAGGCGTTTGCCGCGTTGCCAGAACTGGTGGACGTGAACTCCGATCAGCAGGACAAAGGCAGCGAAATGGATCTGACCTACGATCGCGAAAGCATGGCGCGGCTGGGTATTGAAGTCTCGGCCGCCAATGCGCTGCTGAACAACGCCTTTGGTCAACGGCAAATCTCCACCATTTACCAGCCGCTGAATCAGTACAAAGTGGTGATGGAAGTCGATCCGCGCTACACCCAGGATATCAGCGCCCTCGATCAGATGTTCGTGATCAACAGCGATGGCAAAGCCATTCCGCTGAGCTGGTTCGCCAAATGGCAACCAGCTAACGCGCCGCTGTCGGTCAACCATGAAGGTCTGTCAGCCGCCTCAACGATTTCGTTCAACCTGCCGGAAGGCGTGTCGTTATCTCAGGCTTCGGCGGCGGTTGAACGCACCATGACGGCGCTCGGTGTGCCCTCCAGCGTACGCGGCAGCTTTGCCGGTACGGCGCAGGTGTTTGAGCAGTCACAATCCAACCAGCTGTATCTGATGCTGGCGGCGATTGCGGCGGTGTATATCGTGCTGGGGATTTTGTATGAGAGCTACGTGCATCCGCTGACCATTCTCTCCACCCTGCCCTCGGCCGGCGTGGGCGCGCTGCTGGCGCTGGAACTGTTTAATACGCCGTTCAGTTTAATTGCGCTGATAGGGATATTGCTGCTGATTGGCATCGTGAAAAAGAACGCCATCATGATGGTGGATTTCGCGCTGGAGGCCCAGCGCAATGGCAATCTCAGCGCGCGTGACGCCATTTTCCAGGCCTGCCAGATGCGTTTCCGCCCGATTCTGATGACCACGCTGGCAGCGCTGTTTGGCGCACTACCGCTGGTGCTGACCAGCGGCGACGGCGCAGAGCTGCGTCAACCGCTGGGGATCACCATTGCCGGCGGCCTGGTGATGAGTCAGCTACTCACGCTTTATACCACGCCGGTGGTGTTTCTGATGATGGATAAGCTGAGTCGGCGTAAAAAAGCGGCATTGATTACCGAATGACCATGCTATACACCTTTGCTACATAGCATAAAGCGAGTAAACTTTATCCAGTCACTATGAAGGAGGTTTATATGTCTCAAGGTACAGTGTTTACCAATAATCGTACGCAAAACGTGCGTATTCCTGCTGACGTGCGCTTTCCCGACAACGTGAAAAATGTCACGGTGCGTGCGATTGGCAAAGAGCGCATTCTCACACCAATAGAAAACGCCTGGGATAGCTTTTTCCTCGATGGCCCCAGCGTAAGCGATGATTTTATGAATGAGCGTGCGTCACAGGAGCAATCTGACAGGGAAGATTTTTAATGCATCGCTATATGCTGGATACCAACATCGTTATCTATGTCATCAAACGCCGCCCGATTGAGGTTTTGGAACGCTTTAATGCCAATGTCGGGCGCATGGTCATCTCATCGATTACGCTTGCTGAACTCGTTCATGGTGCGGAGAAAAGTGCTTTTCCTGAAAGGAATTTACGCACTGTTGAAGACTTTGTTTCCCGTCTGGACGTACTCAGTTACGACCAAAGGGCAGCATTTCAATACGGCTCGATTCGCGCTGACCTGGAAAAGAAAGGCACACCCATCGGTCTGAATGATTTACACATTGCTGCACACGCGCGGAGTGAAGCGCTAACACTCATTACCAACAACCTGCGCGAATTTTCACGGGTGAACGGGTTAATCAGCGAAAACTGGCTTTAATATAACGGTAATCTTCATGAACTCGCAAAACGCCACCGTGCGCTGGCAGCTGTGGATCGTCGCCTTCGGCTTTTTTATGCAGGCGCTGGATACCACTATCGTCAACACCGCCATCCCTTCAATGGCGCGTGACCTCAATGCCAGCCCACTCAACATGCACTCGGTGATCGTGTCGTATGTGCTGACGGTGGCCGTGACGTTGCCGATCAGCGGCTGGCTGGCGGATCGCTTTGGCGTGCGTAACATCTTCTTCTGCGCCATTGTGCTGTTCAGCATCGGTTCGCTGCTGTGCGCCTTCTCTACTTCGCTCGATCAGCTGGTGATGGCGCGTGTGGTGCAAGGCGTCGGCGGGGCGATGATGGTGCCGGTCGGGCGTTTGACGGTGATGAAAATTGTGCCACGCGAGCAGTACATGTCGGCGATGACCTTTGTGACCACGCCGGGGCAAATCGGTCCGCTGCTGGGTCCGGCGCTGGGCGGGATTTTAGTGCAGTACGCCAGCTGGCACTGGATCTTCCTGATTAATATTCCGGTCGGCATCATCGGCGCGATTGCTACGCTGATGCTGATGCCGAATTACACCATGCAAACCAAACGTTTTGATTTTCTCGGCTTCGTGCTGCTGGCAGTGGGCATGGCGACCCTGACGCTGGCGCTCGACGGCCAGCGCAGCACCGGCGGCTCCCCGCTGCTGCTCGGTGCACTGATTCTGGTCGGCGTGTTCTCCCTGCTGTTTTACCTGATGCACGGCCGCAACAACGACAACGCGCTGTTTAGCCTGAAGCTGTTCGACAGCCGCATCTACTCGATTGGCCTGCTCGGCAGCTTCACCGGACGCATCGGTAGCGGCATGCTGCCCTTTATGACACCGATCTTTTTGCAGGTGGGCCTCGGCTACAGCCCGTTCCACGCCGGTTTAATGATGATTCCGATGGTGCTGGGCAATATGGGCACCAAACGCGTGGTGGTGCGCATCGTTAACCTGTTTGGCTATCGCAATGCGCTGGTCGGAGCGACTATCGCACTGGCGCTGGTGGTGTTGCTGTTTCCGGCAGTGGCGCTGCTCGGATGGGTGTGGATGCTGCCGGTGGTTCTGCTGCTGCAAGGCATGGTGAATGCCATCCGCTTCTCCTCAATGAACACCTTAACCCTGAAAGAGTTGCCGGATGATCTGGCTTCGAGCGGCAATAGCCTGCTCTCAATGATCATGCAGCTGTCGATGAGTATTGGCGTCACGGTGGCAGGCTTGCTGCTGGGTGCGTTCGCCCACGGTGCCGTGAGCAACAGCGCCGCCGCACATCAAACCTTTATTTATACCTACCTGTGCATGGCGCTGGTGATTGTGTTGCCAGCACTGGTGTTTTGGCGCGTACCCAAAGATGTGAGTAAGAACGTGGATCTCAGAGGCAGGAGAAAAGCATGAAGCAGCCGTTGAAACTCGGCATTGGTGCCAAGTTGTTTGTGGCGATTTTTTCCACCTGCATGCTGGTGATCATCACCATGCACTGGGGCGTGCGCCTCAGCTTTGAGCACGGCTTTGTTGATTACATCAAGAAAGGCAATGAACAGCGTTTAACCCTGCTGAGCGATGCGCTGGCGGATCAGTACGAGCAGCACGGCAACTGGGATTTCCTGCGGAACAACGACCGCCTGATTTTCACCATTCTGCGGTCGATGGAGCAAAATCCCGGCAGCAGTACGCAGTTGCCGCCACACGGCTGGCGTACCCAATTCTGGATTATCGATCAGCAGTATAAGGTCTTGTCCGGGCCACACTCGCCGGTGCCGCCGGAAGGCACGCGGCGCAACATCACCACCAGCACCGGCAAAGTGGTAGGTTGGGTGATCGCCTCGCCCGCTGAACGACTGACGCGCAGCACCGATATCAACTTTGATCTGCAGCAGCGCCGCACCAGCTGGATGATCGTCACCCTCACCACGCTGCTGGCGGCACTGGTCACCTGGCTGCTGGCGCGCGGCTTATTGGCCCCGGTGAAGCGGCTGGTGGATGGCACCCATGAACTGGCGGCAGGCAAATTTTCCACACGCGTGGAAGTGGGCAGCAGTGATGAAATCGGTCAGCTGGCGCGTGACTTTAACCAGCTCGCCAGTTCGCTGGAGAAGAACGAAAGTAACCGCCGCGCCTTTATGGCCGATATCTCCCACGAGCTGCGCACACCGCTGGCAATCATGCGCGGTGAGCTGGAGGCGATGCAGGATGGTGTGCGCAAGCTGACGCCGGAAGCCATCACCTCACTGCAGAGTGAAGTGGTGGTGCTGACTAAACTGGTGGATGATTTGCATCAGCTGTCGCTGTCTGACGCGGGCGCCCTCGCCTATCGCAAACAGCCGGTGGATGTGGTGAATCTGCTGGAAGTGGTGGCAGGCAGCTTTGGCGAACGCTATCGCAGCCGGGATTTGACGCTCACCCTTGCGCTGCCGACCAAAGCGGAAAGTTTTGGCGATCCGGATCGTTTGATGCAGTTGTTCACCAATCTGCTGGAGAATAGCCTGCGTTATACCGATGCCGGTGGCGAAGTGCGGGTCAGCCTGCAACAACACGGCGACTACTGGCAATTACGCTTTGCCGACAGCGCGCCCGGCGTGGATGCTGAACATCAGGCACATCTTTTTGAGCGTTTTTTCCGGGCTGAAAGTTCACGCAATCGCGCCAGCGGCGGCTCTGGGTTGGGCCTGGCGATCTGTAAAAACATTGTTGAAGCACATAGCGGCAGCATTTCTGCGGAGCACTCTGATTTAGGTGGACTGCAAATCGCGCTAAACTTGCCGTATGTTCCTCACCAGAAATAGCTTATGAGCCCGGATAATCACGATCCCCTGATTCTTATTGTTGAAGACGAACCGAAACTGGCGCAGCTGATGATCGATTATCTGCAGGCGTCCAACTATCGCACCCACCATATTGCCGATGGCAATGAAGTGCTGAACTACGTGCAGCACTCACCGCCGGATTTGATGCTGCTGGATTTGATGCTACCAGGTCGCGATGGCTTAACGCTGTGTCGTGAAATCCGCCGTTTCTCTGAGCTGCCGATCATTATGGTGACAGCACGCACCGAGGAGATCGACCGCCTGCTGGGGCTGGAGATTGGAGCGGATGATTACATCTGCAAACCGTTCAGCCCGCGTGAGGTGGTGGCGCGCGTGAAAACCATTTTGCGCCGTGTAAAACGTTCGCCGGAAGAAGCGCAGCTCGCCTCGCATCTGCTGATTGATGAAGGACGTTTTCAGGCCAGCTGGCGCGAACAGCAGCTGGAACTGACGCCTGCTGAATTCCGCTTGCTGAAAACCCTGGCGCTGGAGCCGGGTAAAGTGTTCTCGCGTGAACAGTTACTGAATCATCTTTATGACGATTATCGCGTGGTCACTGACCGTACTATCGACAGCCATATCAAGAACCTGCGACGCAAGCTGGAAAACCTCGATGCGGAGCAGCCGTTTATTCGCGCGGTGTACGGCATGGGCTATCGCTGGGAAGCGGACGTCTGTCGCCTGATGTAGCGCTCGCTTGATGTAGATCAATTTACTTCAGCGGCGGCCCTGCCTACAATTCCCCACCTTTTGCAGGGCCGTTTGATGCGGCTCATGCACCTGCCATCGTCGATGGCATGCTGACCTGACATCAGTGAGAATTCCCTCCATGTTTAAACCCGAACTCCTTTCTCCAGCGGGATCGCTGAAGAATATGCGCTATGCCTTTGCCTATGGCGCAGACGCGGTGTATGCCGGTCAACCGCGCTACAGCCTGCGCGTGCGTAATAATGAATTCACCCACGAAGTGCTGGCTAAAGGCATTGAAGAAGCGCACCAGCTGGGCAAGAAATTTTACGTGGTGGTGAACATCGCGCCGCATAACGCCAAGCTGAAAACCTTTATCCGCGACCTGACGCCGGTGGTGGAGATGCAGCCCGATGCGCTGATTATGTCCGACCCCGGCCTGATTATGCTGGTGCGTGAAGCTTTTCCGGAGATGCCAATTCATCTGTCGGTGCAGGCCAATGCGGTGAACTGGGCGACGGTGAAGTTCTGGCAGCAGATGGGGCTGACCCGCGTGATTCTGTCGCGCGAGCTGTCGCTGGACGAGATTGCTGAGATTCGCCAGCAGGTGCCAGAAATGGAGATTGAGATCTTCGTGCACGGTGCACTGTGCATGGCCTACTCGGGGCGCTGTTTGCTTTCCGGTTATCTCAATAAGCGCGATCCAAATCAGGGAACCTGCACTAACGCCTGCCGCTGGGAATACAAAGTGGAAGAAGGCAAACAGGATGAGGTGGGCAATATTGTCGGCTTCCACCAGCCGGTTGAGGTGCAGGAGCCCACGCTGGGCGTTGGCGCGACGACCGACCGTGTATTCTTGTTAGAAGAGAAGATGAAGCCCGGTGAAGTGATGAGTGCCTTTGAAGATGAACACGGCACTTACATCATGAACTCAAAGGATTTACGCGCGGTGGCCCACGTCGAGCGCCTGAGCCAGATGGGCGTGCATTCACTGAAAATTGAAGGCCGTACCAAATCTTTCTATTACTGTGCTCGCACCGCGCAGGTGTATCGTCGTGCTATTGATGATGCGGCAGCGGGCAAGCCGTTCGATCCGGCGCTGCTGGAGACGCTGGAAGGTTTGGCGCATCGTGGCTATACCGAAGGTTTCCTGCGTCGTCATACGCATGACAGTTATCAGAACTATGAACAGGGTTTCTCGGTATCCGAGCGCCAGCAGTTTGTGGGAGAGTTTACCGGTGAACGTCGCGGCGACTGGGCGCAAATTGCCGTGAAGAATAAGTTTTTGCTCGGCGATTCTGTGGAGATCATGACGCCGCAGGGCAATCTGAACTGTACGCTGGAATCGATGCAGAATGATAAAGGTGCAGCGGTAAATGTCGCGCCAGGAGATGGACATAAGGTGTGGATCCCGGTACCGGAATCGGTGGATCTGGCCTTTGCTTTGCTAATGCGTAATTTCACTGACGGCAACAGCACCTACGATCCGCACGGAAAAAAGCGCACATAATGAAAAGAAAGGCGCGAAGTTAGAACAGGATCACAGACCGCCGCTGCGCCTCGCTTTAGAATCCCGCCTGCTGCTAACGAGTAACAATAAACAGCAGGTAGTACCAGGAACCACCTCATTCACCCGCCCGGCTCCCCCGTGCGGGTTTTCTTTTTTCATCGCCCGCCGATAAAGTTCCTCGCCCAGCTATGCTATAACCTCTGCATCGTATTTCGCCTCAAGGAACTGATTATGCAAAATAAACCACTGACGCTGCTGATCCTCAATGGGAAAGGCGCGGGCAATGAAGATTTGCGTGCGGCGGTGAATACGCTGCGCGATGAAGGTTTTAATCTGGCGGTACGCGTGACCTGGGAAAAGGGCGACGGTGACCGTTACGTGCAGGAAGCGGTGGAATTGCAGGCTGAAACCGTGGTAGCGGGCGGCGGCGATGGCACCATCAATGAAATCGCCACAGCGCTGGCGGCAGTGCCTGCAGAGCAGCGTCCAGCACTGGGTATTCTGCCGCTTGGCACGGCCAATGATTTCGCCACCAGCGTGGGGATTCCAGAGGAGATGGAACCGGCACTGCGTCTGGCGGTGTTGGGTAAAGCCAGCGCGATTGATTTGGCGCGCGTGAATGGCGATCGCTACTTTATCAATATGGCGACCGGCGGCTTTGGCACGCGTATTACCACGGAGACGCCGGAGAAATTGAAATCGGCTTTAGGCGGCGTGTCCTATTTTATTCATGGTTTGATGCGAGTGGATGCGCTGAAGCCGGATAGCTGTGAGATCAGCGGTCCGGGCTTTGAGTGGCAAGGTGATGCACTGGTGATCGGCATTGGTAATGGTCGTCAGGCAGGTGGCGGACAGAAGCTGTGTCCGGATGCGTTGATCAATGATGGGCAGCTGAATCTGAGCATCGTCACCGCGCAGGAGTTGTTGCCGACGTTGCTGCATTCGCTGACGCGTAATGATGAGAATCCGAATATTGTCTCGGCGCAGCTGCAGTCGCTGAGCATTCGCTCACCGCACGAGATGACGTTTAACCTGGACGGCGAACCGCTGACCGGCAGCGAATTTGAAATTGAGGTGATGCCAGGCGCGCTGAGCTGCCGCCTGCCGCCGCAGTGCCCGCTGCTGGCGTGATGTTTGTTGGTTAGAGGCGGGTGAAATGCAGTCTGGATTGCTGGTGGTGATGCAGCCTGGGTTGCTGGTGGTAACGCAGTCTGGGTTGCTGGTGATAACGCAGCCTGGGTTGCTGGTGATAACGCAGCCTGGGTTGCTGGTGATAACGCAGTCTGGGTTGCTGGTGATAACGCAGTCTGGGTTGCTGGTGATAACGCAGTCTGGGTTGCTGGTGATAACGCAGTCTGGGGTCGCTTTGGGGCTGGCGGTCCTCGCGCCGCTGACGCGGTGCCTTCACTTCACTCGTCAGCCGGACGGACCGGCGCAGACGGAACATCCCTGTTCCGGCTGCGCCTTTCGCCAGCATCCATGCTGGCTCTCCTGGCTTCCTCATTCCGTTCAGCGCTGCGAAATGCCATCCCCAAACCGACCCCAGCCTGCTCATTAACTTGAGTGCATGCCGTCAGAGGTGCTGCCTGTTAGACATTGCGCTCATTGGCTAACTTTGGCTGCCGCCAGAATCACTCTTTAGCAATATTCACTACCGGCTCAGAAGCTGCCCTAGCCTGCCCAACAGCTTGAATGCGTACTGTAAGAAGGGCGTTACACCTTCATCCAGCGACGCTCGACGGCGGACACCGCCACCGCTTCCAGTACTTTCTGTACCTGCAAGCCTTCGGCAAAATCTGGCCACATACGATCGCCGGCTGCGATACCGTTGATCAAGTCACGGATCTCCACGGTTTTCTGATCGTTAAAACCAATACCGTGACCCGCTGATACGCAGAAGTTAGCGTAATCCGGATGGGCCGGGCCAGTCAAAATGGTTTTGAAGCCCTGACGTCCGGCAGGTTCATCATGGATATACAGCTCCAGCTCGGCCATGCGCTCCTGGGTGTAGCGCAGCGTGCCTTTGGTGCCGGTGACCACGTAGGTGAGGCCCATTTTGCTGCCACAGGCGATGCGTGAAGTCTCGAACACACCGTGTGCACCGTTTTTAAAGCGCAGCAGCGCGCTGGCCTGATCTTCGTTCTCTACCGGCAGCAGACGTGAAGGGTCTTTCGGATCGGGACGCTGTTTAATCACCGTCATCATATCGCCGCTGACTTCTTCGATGTCGCCCACCAGATAGTGCGCCATATTGACGATATGCGCCGCCAGATCGCCCAGCGCACCTAAACCGGCCAGCGCTTTCTGACAGTGCCAGTCGAGCGGGGTTTCCGGATGTGCCAGATAATCTTCGTTGTGGGTGCCGTAAAAATGAATCACTTCACCAATTTCACCACGCGCAATGATTTCACGCGCCAGTTGGCTGGTCGGGTTTTTCATGTAGTTGAAGCCAACCAGCGTTTTCACGCCTGCCTGCTGTGCGGCCTGCACCATCTCTTCTGCATCGGCTACAGACAACGAGAGCGGCTTCTCGGAATAAACGTGTTTGCCGTTGCGGATCGCTTCCAGCGCCATCTCTTTGTGCAGGAAGTTCGGGGCGCAGATGTCGACCACATCAATATTGGGATCGCGCACCAGCTCGTGCCAGTCGCCGGTTGATCGGGCAAAGCCAAAGGTTGCCGCCTGTTTCGCGGCCAGTTCAGGATTCACCTCTGCCAGCATTTCACGCACGATTTCGCCTTTCAGCGCAAAAACAGTGGGAGCCTGCGCGTAAGCTATGGCGTGACAACGACCAATGTAACCACTGCCGATCATTCCGATTCTGACTTTGTTCATGCTGCACCTGGAGTTGTGGGTGGGAATTGATCTGGAATATATGTTTCGCTTTTGGCCGCCACAACGGCGAAATGAAATATCTGTGATCATACATGCGAGGTATCTGACAAAATCGACAAATCAGAATGTAATTTTGCATAACATTAGTGACTTGCATCACAAACCATCCCGTTATGGAGGGTGATTCAGCGCGCTAAGGCGGAGAAAATCGCAAAATTGACGCTTTATTCAGCAGTCAGTAAAAAATGTAGAAAAGGCCTTTGACAACCCAGAGCCTGCTCGTTACTATGCGCCCCGTTCCAAACGATTCCTCTGTAGTTCAGTCGGTAGAACGGCGGACTGTTAATCCGTATGTCACTGGTTCGAGTCCAGTCAGAGGAGCCAAATTTGAAAAGCCTGCTTTTGAAGCAGGCTTTTTGCTTTTCTGGGTCCTGCCGTTAACTCAAAATAGCATCCAGCCTGGCAAGCACTTCATTCACCACAGCGTCTGGTATGCGTTCCAGCCGCTTGCCGTTCCGGGCAGCCATATCAATGGTTCTGGGCTGGTCGCAGCGAATAACGCCCATCGTTTTTGTTCCTGCCCATTCCAGTGAAACAGTGAAACCTGCCGTGCGAGCAAAGTTTCCGCCGCTGGTAATGGGAACAACAACGGGTAACCGGGTCAGCTTGTTAAACGATGCCTTCGATACGATAAGCACCGGACGTTTTCCGCTTTGCTCGTGGCCTGCAATCGGGTCCAGTGAAACGAGCCAGATTTCCCCTCTGTCCATCTACAGGATCTCCTTGCCCACCGCAGGAGTATCAATCCATTCCCGATCTTCTTCGCTGATTTCGGCGTGCGGATCGCACTGCGCCAGCAGCTCCTCAAGAGAATAATGAGGCCGTTTCTGGGGTTCAATAATCAGGCAGCCATTATTAATGGTCATGCCGACTTCACTGTCCGTCGACAGCTCCAGCGTTTTGAGCACGGCGGGAGGAACCGCCAACATGATGGATCCGCCGACCTTTTTCAGGCGAGTGGTATACATAGAGCACCTCCTAATATTATATTTTAATATAACATCCATGACAGGCTGTGCACAATTATTCATCAGATTCATGGTGATTTCCTTTTCATCATAAAGCGTGAAAAAAGCGGTAATCCATCAAAGGACAGACCCAGCAGTTTTCAAAGGCGGCATTGCCGGTAAAACGGCGACCGTCCTGATACATCAGGCGCTTCTTTCAGGTCATGAAGCATTTCGCACAGGTGGGAACTCAGCGCGTAACAAAGAAGGCCGATAATAGAAAACTGTTTTTGCGGTTTAAAGGATTCTGGCGGTTCAGGTAAACGAAATGCGAGGCGGCTTCCGGATCGGAGCTGTTTCGCAGGAGCATCAGCGGCAGCGTGAAGGCCAGATTTTCCAGGCTCGAAGTCGAACGCTTCAGCAATCAATCGTTCGCATTTGGGCAGCTGAAACAGATGTCTTGCTGAAAATCTCAAATCTTTGCATGCGTTGAAGATTTAAGAACCACACCAAATTCCCCTGTCCATCTCCCAAACTGCCACTGTTCTTCGCTCCCTCTCCCTGCACTCTGTGACTCTCTTCACAACTCTTTAACGCCGACTTGTATGGTAGTATTGGCAAGCGTATTTTTCATTCATTGCATTCCCGTTGCTGCCAAATCCACCAATTGAGTGTGTATCTGGCAAGGAGTAGATGATGAAAAGTGTCGTAATTGAACAACCGGGTGAATTGGTAGTGGCAGAACGCGCATTGCCTGAACCAGCCGCAGGCGAAGTGCGCGTCAAAGTGCAGTTTGCCAGTATCTGCGGTTCAGATGTGCACATCTGGCACGGCCACAACCCATTCGCCAAATACCCGCGCGTGATTGGCCACGAATTCTTTGGCTTGATCGATGCGGTGGGTGAAGGCGTGGATGCCGCGCGTATCGGCGAGCGTGTGGCGGTGGATCCGGTCGTCAGCTGCGGACACTGCTACCCCTGCTCCATCGGTCGCCCAAACGTCTGTAAAGAACTGCAGGTAATCGGTGTGCACCGTGACGGTGGTTTCAGCGAATTTGCGGTGGCACCGGCGAAAAACGCTTTTACTCTGCCCGCTTCTATTCCGGACAAACTCGCCAGCCTGGTGGAACCCTTCACCATCGCGGCGAACATCACCGCCTTCCTCAAACCGCAGGCCAATGACGTGGCGCTGATTTACGGCGCAGGCCCGATGGGCTTAACCGCCATTCAGGTGCTGAAAGGCGTCTACGGCGTGGAAAAAGTGCTGGTGGTGGATCGTCTGCCGGAACGTCTGGCGCTGGCGCAGGAAAATGGCGCTGATCAGGTGTTCAACAACAGTGAGATTCCGCTGGCCGCACAGCTGGAAGGCGTGCAGCCAACCTTGATCATCGATGCCGCCTGCCATCCGACCATTCTGGCAGAAGCCGCTGCTCTCGCCTCTCCGGCGGCGCGTATTGGCCTGCTCGGCTTCTCCGGTGAGCCTTGCAGCATCACGCAGCAGGCGTTAACCAGCAAAGAGTTATCACTGTTTACCTCGCGCCTGAACAGCAATCGCTTCCCGCAGGTGATTGAGTGGATGGAGAAAGGTCAGATTCAGCCAGAGAAATTAGTCACCCACTATTTCCCGCTGGCCGAGATTGAAAAAGCGATGACGCTGTTCGAAAAAGATCCGCGCACCTGCTGCAAAGTGATTCTGCACATGGGTTAAGTTAATCTTCACACCAGGTGTCCTTAATCCGGTGCGTACCCGCCGGCCAATATAATAATCCTCTCAATGCTTCAGGCTGTATCCAGCGGCAAGTGATTAAATCCTCGAAGGGGATGCGATTAAACAGGCCAAACAGAAACAGATTGAAGCATGACGAGGAAACGGAGTTTCTATGTTAAAGAATCTACGCTGGACCCTCGTACTGCTGTTGTTCCTGGTTTATATGATCAACTACCTCGATCGTATTGCCCTTTCTCTGACTGTACCGCTGGTAGAAAAAGACCTGATGATCAACGCCGAACAGTTCGGCATGATTTTCGGTAGCTTCTTCTTTGGCTACGCGCTGTTTAACTTTATCGGTGGCCTGGCGACCGATAAATTTGGCCCGACTATCGTGCTCGGCACCGCCGTCGGTATGTGGTCGCTGTTCTGCGGCATGACCGCACTGGCGACCGGGTTCTGGTCGATGATGATTCTGCGCGTGCTGTTTGGCATGGCGGAAGGCCCAATCTGCGCCTCGGCAAACAAGGCCATCAACGGCTGGTTCCCGAAAAAACAAGCCGCTACCGCAATGGGCTTGCTGAGTGCCGGTTCGCCGCTGGGTGGGGCCGTCGCTGGTCCGATTGTGGGCTATCTGGCGTTATCATTTGGCTGGCGTCCGGCGTTCGTGGTGATCTGCGTGATTGGCCTGGTGTGGATGGGTCTGTGGTTCTTCTTCGCCGCTGATAACCCGGCGCGCAGCAAAAAAGTCTCTGCAGAAGAGCGCGCGCTGGTCGAGAAACTGAAAGCGGAAGAACCGGCTGATGTCATCGATTTATCAGGCAAAGCACACGGCATGGGTTACTACCTGCGTCAGCCGATTATCCTGGTCACCGCTTTCGCCTTCTTCTGCTACAACTATATTCTGTTCTTCTTCCTGAGCTGGTTCCCGGCTTATCTGGTGCAGGCGCACGGCCTGGATATTAAATCCATGAGTATCACCACCATGATCCCGTGGATTGTCGGCTTCGTCGGCCTGGCATTGGGCGGCTGGATTTCGGATAAGATTTTCAACATCACCGGCAAGCTGCTGCTGTCGCGCAAAATTGTCCTGGTGGTCTCGCTGCTGGCTGCCGCCATCTGTGTAGCACTGGCGGGAACGATTAAAGAGGTGAATTCGGCGGTGATCATGATGTCGATCTCCATCTTCTTCCTCTACATCACCGGTGCGATTTACTGGGCGATTATTCAGGATGTGGTGCACAAAAGCCGTGTCGGCAGCATCAGTGGCTTTATCCATCTGATTGGTAGCCTGTCCGGGATTGTTGGACCGATTGTCACGGGCTATATCGTGCAGCACACCGGTAAATTCGACAGCGCCTTTATTCTGGCGGGCTGTGTCGCCGGGATTGGTGCGATGCTGGTGCTGTTTGTGATTCGCAGCCCAAAGACCATCGATAAACCGGTGTCCGCATAACAGATTGACCATAATGGGGCGCTCAGCGCCCCGTTTGCTAAAAGGAAAACGCATGTTAGAGCTTGATCGCCTCCCCGCCGACGTCCAACGTCCCGCTTATGACCGCAGCCAGTTAAAAACCCGCATGGTACATATCGGCTTTGGTGCTTTTCACCGCGCCCATCAGGCGCTCGCGACCGATAAACTGGCTACGGAAGGCAGCGACTGGGGCTACTGCGAAGTGAACCTCAACAGCGGCGCACTGATTCAGGCGCTGCGTCAGCAAGACCTGCTTTATACCCTCACCGAGATGGCCGATAGCAGCCTTAACACCCGCGTGATTGGCGTGGTGACGCAAGCGCTGCATGGCAAAGGCGACGGCATTGATGCGGTGATTGAGGCGATGAGCCAGCCAGATGTGGCGATTGTCTCGATGACGGTGACCGAGAAAGGCTATTGCTACATGCCTTCCAGCGGCAAGCTCAATCCGGATCATCCTGATATCGTGCATGACCTGGAAAACCCCACGCAGCCGCGTTCGCTGCCGGGCCTGATTCTGGCGGCGATTATCCGTCGTCGCGAGCGGAGATTAACACCATTCAGCGTGATGTCCTGCGACAACATGCCGGAGAACGGTCACGTCACGCGCAACGTCGTCACCCAACTGGCAGAACGCCATAGCCACGAACTGGCAGAGTACATTCAAACGCACATCACCTTCCCTTCCACCATGGTGGATCGCATCGTTCCCGCCATGACCGATGCGGCATTTGATGCGCTGGAAGCGCGCTTAGGCAGCAGCGATCCGGTGGCGGTAGAAGCCGAGCCTTTCTTCCAATGGGTCATCGAAGATAACTTCGTTAACGGTCGCCCGGTGTGGGAAAATGCCGGTGCTGAGCTGGTCAGTGATGTATTGCCGTTTGAAGAGATGAAGTTGCGCATGCTGAACGGCAGCCACTCGTTCCTCGCCTATCTCGGCTTCCTCGCCGGATACGAACACATCAGCGATTGCATGGCTGATAACCACTTCCGCACGGCGGCACGCGCGCTGATGTTACAGGATCAGGCCCCGACGCTGCGTACTCAGGGCGTGGATCTCACCGCCTATGCCGACTCGCTGATCGCTCGCTACGAAAACCGCGCCATCAAGCATCGCACTTATCAAATTGCCACCGATGGTACCCAGAAGCTGCCGCAGCGTTTGCTGGACAGCGTGCGCTGGCATCTGCGTAACGGCACATCTTGTGACTATCTGCTGCTGGGTGTGGCGGGCTGGATGCGTTACGTGAGCGGTGTCGATGAGCAAGGTCATGCGATTGAGATTCGCGACCCAATGAAAGAACAATTGGCGAGCATCGTTGCGCACAGTGATGAGGGTGCACAGCGCGTCGAAGCCTTACTGCGGATACAAGCGGTATTTGGCGATGATTTACGTTATCAGACCGCCTTTGTCTCGCGCGTCACCGAGTTGTATAACCAGCTTAATACCCAAGGTGCACGCGCCACGGTACAAGCCCTTGTGACACAGGCATAAGTGCCTTCACAAATGTGTAGCGCAGATGCAGCGTGCTGATTAGACTGAACCTTTCTCATCGGGCTGGCGTAGGCCAGCCGTAATACGGATATTGCTGCATGTCGATTGCCTATACCATTACCACCAGCGAACCCGTAAATCAGCAGATCTATCGTTATCTGCGCAAAGATATCGTGACCTGCGCCATTCATCCCGGCTCGTTGCTGTCGGAAAAAGAAGTGTCCGCGCGCTTTAATGTGTCGCGCCAGCCAGTCCGCGAAGCCTTTATCAAACTGGCGGAAGCGGGCCTGGTGCAGGTGCTGCCGCAGCGCGGCACTTTCGTGCGTAAAATTTCCGCCCAGCGTGTGGCCGACGGCCGTTTTATCCGTGAAGCGGTGGAGATCGCCGTGGTGCGACGTGCTGCACAGGAGATCACTCCCGAAGGCTTGATGGCGCTGGAGCACAATCTTCAGTTGCAGCGTCTGGCGGCAGAACGTCACGACAGCCAGGCATTCTTAGCGCTGGACGATGAGTTTCACCGCCTGATTGCCGAAGGGATTAACTGCCTGCTGGCATGGGAAACGGTGGAGAACATTAAAGCCACCATGGACCGCGTGCGCTTCCTGACCCTGAGTGAAGTGTCGCCACCGGAAAGCCTGATTCAGCAGCATGAAAACATCTACCAGGCGTTAAAAGCGCAAGATGTTGAAGCGGCAGAAGCGGCGATGCGACGTCATCTGCAGGAAATGATTTTGACCATTACGCCGATTGCTGAGCGTAATAGCGAATGGTTTGAAGCGCCTTAGATGATTGACACCCAGCGGATTGATCCGTTGGCGGCGGAGGCAGTGCGCGGACGGCCAGCGCACAGGCCCTGGGAGCATACATTTGTATGTGACCAGGGACGCGCACTGCCCGCCCGCGAAATGGCAAGTCAGCCAGGTTTAATCAGGCAATCGTGACATCTTTCGCCAGATAAACATCCTGCACCGCATTAATCAGCTGTACGCCCTCTTTCAGCGACTTCTTAAACGCCTTACGGCCCAGTATCAGCCCCATCCCGCCCGCGCGTTTGTTGATCACCGCAGTACGCACCGATTCGGCAATGTCAGTGTCTCCGGCTGATGCGCCACCGGAGTTGATCAAGCCCGCACGGCCCATATAGCAGTTCGCCAGCTGGTATCGCACCAGATCGATCGGGTTCTCTGTGGTCAGCTTGCTGTAAACGCGCTCGTCGGTATGGCCGAATTTCACCGCCTTGTAGCCGCCGTTGTTCTCGGCCATTTTCTGCTTGACGATATCTGCGCCAATGGTCGCCGCCAGATGGTTGGCCTGGCCGGTCAAATCGGCGCTGGCATGGTAATCCACGCCGTCTTTCTTGAAGCCATCATTACGCAGATAGGCCCACAGTACGGTCACCATACCCAGCTCATGCGCGCGCTCAAAGGCGGCCGAGATCTCTTCAATCTGACGGCGTGACTGCTCAGAACCAAAATAGATGGTCGCGCCTACCGCGATAGCACCCAAATTGAATGCCTGCTCAACGCTGGCGTACAACGTTTGATCGTACTGGGTGGGATAGCTCAGGGTTTCGTTGTGGTTCAGTTTCACCATAAACGGAATGCGGTGTGCATAGCGGCGTGATACCGAGGCCAGCACACCATAGGTAGAGGCGACACAGTTACAGCCGGCTTCAATCGCCAGCTCAACAATGTTCTTCGGATCGAAGTAAGCCGGGTTGGCGGCAAAAGAGGCACCCGCTGAGTGCTCAACGCCCTGATCGACCGGCAAAATCGACAGATAGCCGGTGCCCGCCAGGCGACCAGTGTTATACAGGCTTTGCATATTGCGTAATACGGCAGGAGAACGATTGTTGTCGATCATCACACGATCGACGAAATCCGCGCCCGGTAAATAAAGGCTGTCCGCTGGAATGGTCATGCAGCGATGTTGAAGAAGTGAATCCGCTTCTTTGCCCAATAACTGTACGATGTCCGTCATGTTGGCTCCTGAAATAAATGGCTGGAATGGAACCGGCAATGGCCGATTCGCCCCCAACAGCCTGGACCGAAAAGCGCCAGGCTGGCAAATTGCTGACTCCATTTTTCAGACGGATACGCAGTAAAAAAAATTCTGCCACCTTGCGATGGGCGGCCTTCAGATTGAATCCTGCAACGCAGAGGCACGCCTTAATCGCCGTTCTGCTGCCCTACCACCACTGATGGAAATGGTGCACCGGACCAATGCCCTTGCCGACTTCCAGCGAGTCCGCTTGCAGCAAGGCCCGCTGCAGCCAGGCTTTGGCTTCGGTGACTGTATCCGCCCAGTTATCGTGACGTGGACGCAGTGCCGCTAAAGCGGCGGACAGCGAACAACCGGTGCCGTGGGTATGGCGCGTATTGACGCGCGGTGCGGTAAAGCGCTGACGCCCTGCGCGGGTGATCAGCCAATCCGGGCTTTCGGCATCACTGAGATGTCCGCCTTTCATCAGTACCGCTTCACAACCGAGATCCAGCAGCGCATCGCCCTGCATTAGCATGGTTTTCTCATCCTGCGCCATATCACGTCCCAGTAGCGCAGCCGCTTCCGGCAAATTGGGCGTGATCAACGACACCTGCGGCAGCAGCAGTTCACGCACGCTGGCCACTGCATCGGGCGACAGCAGCGGATCGCCGCTTTTGGCAATCATCACCGTATCCAGCACCACAAACGGCAGGCTGGCGCGTTTCAGCCGCTCGGCCACCACTTCAACAATCGCGGTTTCCGACAGCATGCCGATTTTGGCGGCATCGATACGCACATCGTCCAGCACCGAATCCAATTGCGCCCCAACGAAATCGGGTTCAATGCGATACACCGACTGCACGCCGCAGGTGTTCTGCGCCACCAGCGCGGTAATCACACTGGTGCCATACGCACCCAGCGCGGAGAAGGCTTTGAGATCGGCCTGAATGCCCGCGCCGCCGCTCGGGTCAGTGCCTGCAATGGTTAACGCGTTGATGCGTTTCATACAGCAACCTCCAGCGTCCAGAGGTTATCGAGGAAAGCCGCGACAAAGCTGCCTGGCCCCTGAACAGCACGCGCCGCCTGCTCGCCCGCCAGCGACATCACGCGACATGCCGCCGCCACATGCTGCAAGCGGTCGCCTGGTAAGCTGCTGAAGGCCGCGACCACGGCGGAAAGCGCGCAGCCGGTGCCGACCACGCGCGTCATCAGCGGGCTGCCGCCTGGAATCGCCAGCGTGCGTTTGCCATCAGTGACGTAATCGACTTCGCCGGTGACCGCCACCAGCGTGTGGTAATCCTGTGCCAACTGTTGTGCCGCGCTCAGTGCGGCATCTGCCTGATGCACGCTGTCCACGCCGCTCCCGCCCGCAGCCTGGTGAGCCAGCGCGAGGATTTCCGAGGCGTTGCCACGAATTGCGGCGGGATGCAGGCTCAGCAGCTGCTGGCAGAATTCGGTGCGGAATGAGAGTGCGCCAGCGGCAACCGGATCGAGCGTCCAGGGCGTACCGACTTTAGAAGCGGACTGCACCGCCGCCAGCATCGCATCGCGACGGTCGCGGGTTAAGGTCCCGACGTTGATCAGCAGCGCATCGGCAAAACTCACGAACTGCGCGGCTTCTTCGGCATCGATCACCATCGCGGGAGAGGCTTGCAAAGCCAGCAGCACATTGGCGGTAAAGGTTTGCACCACATCATTGGTCATGCAGTGCACCAGCGGTGCCTGCTGACGTAGCAGCTGCAGGGACTGCGCGAGTTGCGCGGAGGTAAGAAGGTCAGGCTGTGTCATAAAACTCCCAACCGGCGATCAAGAAGGCGAATGCAGTCAGGCATCTGACTTCCCTACGCTGGCATTATCCAGATCAGGTCAGCGGGTGTATCTCAGCCCTGTTGAACAGGGGCACCCCGAGTCATGGCATGGTAAACATGCCGCACACAGGATAAGGGCTGTCCGGGAGGTTGTAAATCGTGGGAAGTGCGACTGGTGAAGAGAATGTGGAAAAATGACATAGCCGCACTTTTCTCATCACGTTCTGCATTGGCAGAAAACCGTGCAGATCAATTTTATTAAGACACTAAATTTGATGAATAAAGCACTTATTAATCTAAACAGGCAAAATCGCGTTAATTAACTCATGCGTTGTAGTTGTTTGATTAATATCAATCTAATGACGTACAGAAAAAGGCCTAATCCCCTTCCGGACATGCACCGCACGATATTCACCCATTTCCGGACGCGAGAATGAAATTCGACTTTTTCAGCTTTATCCCGCACGCACACAAATGGCATAACATTATCGTCAGCCGCAAAGGGGCGGTCGCGCCAACAGGACGCGCGCACTATTCCACGCATATTCAGGCACAGTGCCAACGCTGCGGAGAGCGCATTCATAAAGTTTATTATCGCGATATCAGCGATAAACAGGCGCGCCGCTGGCTGGGTTAAATCTCACTTAAATTTAACTGGAAGATTTCCCGGTTCTGCGTAATACCCAATTTGCGCATCGCAGTACGTTTCTGCGTGCTGACGGTTTTTACGCTGCGATTAACCCGTTGGGCCACCTGAGACACGGTTAAACCGGCGTGAAGGTATTCGATAATAAATTTTTCGCGCGCGGATAGGGGTGAGCCAGCACTAAATTTGGTCACACCTTCAGGCTCATTAGGGATGCTATGCTCTGTACCATTGAACTGCTGAACATGACGTAATCCTGACAAAATATTTTCTGCAGACAGACTTTTACAGAAATAGCTTTTAATTCTCGGTCTTAAGGCCATGCTTAACAGCTGATGACGCCGACTTTCCCCCAACGCCACTAGCGACATCTGAGGATAATCCTGATGTAACTGTTCAACCACCTCTTTAATATCACTTTCGCCCTCAGGCTGGGAGAAATCAAGGATGGCAATATCCGCCTTGACGATGCTGAGCGAAAGCATCAGTTCTGCGGAATTACGACAGCAGTCCAGCACGCTGAATGCCGGGTTATCGTTAATAATGTGCTTCAGCCCATGCAGGTAGAGCGGGTGATCATCCATAATGATGATCTTCTTTTCACTCATGTTTTTCATCTGGTGTGTTGATAAATTTTGTAGTGGCGGTCTGTTATTTTTATATGAACGCCGGTTAAAATTATAAATAGACTTACACATCCCAATTTCAAATTATCGTAACCGTTTAAGGCAGGCATATATAACCAGACCACTCTCAATTCAGCGGTTAGCGGGCACACTGACCCGCCATGTTTATTCCACTTCACTATCAAATATCAGGGTCACCGCCCCTTTCCAGTTTGAACCGGGTGCTTTCACCATTTTCTCGACTTCAGGTCGGTTGACAACGAAATCAAGCTTCGAACGTAAATCCACCACAAACTGGCCGGGCAGATCGATGGTGTGTCCGGCTGCGTCAGTGTTGAGCAGCATATTACGCACGGGCTGACGATTGGAGGTAAAACCTGGGATCGTCATTTTAACATCCAGCGGCACAGTTTCAGCTGTCGCCTGGTTTTTAAGTCCACAACCAGCACCTGCATTATGTTCACATTGCATCCAGATTTTAAATCCGCTGGAGCTGCTGAGGGTAAAGAGTACCTCTTTTGAAAGCTTTTGCGGAATCATTCCGCCGTTAATCCAGGAGCTCCACCCGTTAGGCGGTGAAAGCTGAACGTTTTCACTACCGGATGGGAATTGGTAGAAAAATGCATGTTCCACTGTTGCTTCGATAGTGATTCTAACTTCGTTATCATTATAACTTAACGCATGAAAGTCTATATCCATCTCATCGCCAACAGTGTATACAACCACACCAACATATTTTCCAGCAGGCAAAGATAGGGGTTTAGGAGTAGTTAATATATAAGCAAAACTCAGCTCAAAGATGGTCCCAACTCCAGAGAAATCGCTTCCGTTCTTTAGCCGCTGATAGCAATTTATTTTTGAATCAGGTAATGACCACGCGAAGCTAAACTGAGATCCATTGCCAGAACCAGCTATCCCAGTACATCCCCCAGAGGGAGAATATCCAGTTTGAACATTTCCTGGTACTCCGGCCGTTCTAACAGAGAAAACGCTTAACCGAAAACTTGCCTCAGTTTCAAATCCTGTTTTAGTGTTAATAAGTTTTACTATTCTGGTTGAACCATCAACATCAAAATTCTGGTGATTATTTACTATATTATCTGATAAATTATCAAAATGCTTTTGAGCGCTTAAACCTGGTACTGCAACTGCAAAAATATCGCCCCGACAATTACCAGGGAAGCGCGTACAATACCCCCCTTTTATGGTTGTGTTAGTAAAAGAATTATTTTCAGGTTTAGTTATATCAGGTTCAAACACCGCAGTTATTTTTACATCTGCAGATTGGGATGAGAATACAAAAGCATTTAGCAAAACAAACACCACTATATTGAACCTTCCCATCAGAAATGAAGGAATGTTATTTATTCTTTTGCAGATCATAATTTAAACATCTCAACTTAATTCTTTAGTAATCGTTGCTTTATTTCTAACCAACGTCGTTGCTGAACAAGTAACATTGCCCGCAAATATCAATTCATCGCGTTTTTCAGTTTCCGGGTTAAGGCGAATCTCGCACTGCATACCGGAATGATGTTCAATACTCACCACCGGATTCTTCTCATGAAGCTCCAGGGTAAACATGCCGTCAGATTCGGTGACGGTGCGTCCTGCATGGTTAATCACTTTGGCACCACCCAGCGGCGTACCCTGGTTATCCACCAGGCGTCCCATCACGGTGACAGTCTTCATCACCCGCACTTCATGGCTGCTGACGCCGCCGCGCACATGGTGATAATCGAGATACTGCGGCCAGGCTTTCAGCGCTGGCGCATCCTTACCCGGGAAATCGATCTGCACCGTACCCGGTTTCCAGGCTTTGACCGGAATAAAGTTACGCCCGGCTTTCAACGGCGTAGTACCCGCTTCGTGGTAGGCCATCAAATCCACGCTTTCATCATCGGACACCACATCGACGATCATGCCGCCGCCCTGATGTTGCTGCGCGTCACGGCTGATCACCGCTTTGCCCTGCCCCAGGGCCAGCGTACTACCGACGTTGAGGCCACCGTTTAACTGGCGATCGGCGCTGGAGCGCTGGCCCCAGAAACTGCCATTAGCCAGTGGCGCATCAAACTGGTTGTAACTGCTCAGTCCCGCGCCGTAACGGTCGGCGGTGGCCGTCACGCTGCTCTGTTTCATAAAACTGTTTTCCCACTCCTGATTCAGGGTAGCGGAAGCATACAAATCACGACCGCCCTGGGCATCGGTACGGCTACCAATACTGGCACTGGCGCTGCGCCCCTGGCTACCGAGCGAGAAGCTGGCGGTTAACGCCATCCCCCGGTTACGCGTGTTGCCGTTGTCGCGGTAAGGCCTATCAAACGCCGAAAGCTGTAAGTTCACCGGCGTGCTGCCGATAGCAACACGGGTGTTGTAGCCGGCATCAATACCGACACCATTGTTACTGCTGCGATGCGTCAGACGGGCGTTCACGCCATGGTTGCTGTTCAAACGATAGCTGGATGACAGCGAAGTGCTCTGCTCGGTGCGTGGACGTGAGGAATAACTCAAGCGTCCCAGTGCATCTTCCGGCGTGTACCAGCTGCGGCTGTGGTTCAGCGCCACGTTGCCTTTTTCATGCATCCACATCGCCTGTGAGTCAAAACCGTAACCGGTAACGCTGCTGTGCCACAGGTTGCTATACAGCTGCACCTGCTGGCTGGCCTGCCAGTCCAGAGAAACACCTGCCTGCTTCTCTTTACCCACCTTTTGTACCGCCACCCCGCCCGTCATATTGGGCTTGATCAGATAGTTAAGGCTGGTGCCTGCCGCCATCTCGCCATGCTGCTGGTTACGCTTATTGCTCATCAGCGCCGTTTGTTGACCGGCAAACAGGTTGTAACGCAGACGTTGCTCAGGATTACGCCAGCCTGCGGGTTTATTAACAGTTTCAACGTTACGGCTGGTCTCCTGACCATCCTCCAGAATGCGCACTTCCACTTCATAAATACCGCCCGGTAACGGAGCGGTATCCAGTGCCTGTAAGCCAGGCTGCACCGGCTGCGAGTTAATCAACACGCCATTGCGATAAATCTCGGCAATCCCTTCACGGTTCGCCGTGACCCAAATCGGGTAAAGCGCAGGCGTGTTGCCGTCTTTCATCAGGGTATCGCTGCTGCCCATCATCACACCCGCCAGCGTGGTCACACCGCTGCCGCGCGAATAGGGTTGGCGTAATACGCCCTGACTGTCGGGTGAAAAAAGTCCACCGCGATAAAAAGTGTGCTGGCTCTCGCGCATCAAATAGAGCGAGGTCACCGCATGCTGGGTTTCTGCATCTTTCGCGCCGCTGCGATCCAGCTGATATTGACCAATGGCGCTCCAGTTGCCGATGGCGGCTTCAAGCCCACCCAGCCAACCCATTGCTGCGCTTTGTTGCTGCCCACCGGAAAGATTGAGCTGGTTGGATAACAGCATGCCCGCACTGCTCTGTTCCGGCAGTGCATGCCACAACTGCTGCCCCGCGCTTTCCGGCAATGCGGAAGTGATCAGCGTTAACTGCGCATTGGCAAGGTTGTAATCCGCCGCCACTAAATTCGCCGGGCAACTGCTGTTGCATTGTCCAAGAGCCAGGGGCTGAGAAAACGCCGTTAACCAACGCTGACGCTCAGTTTCCGTCCATTCACTACTGCTGACATCGGTAAAATTCACGATCTGTACGCGCTCATCTTCACTCAACACAATGCTGGCATCACCCAGCAGTTTGCCATCCAGCATCACGCGCGCTGAGATCGGCGCATTGAAAAAATGCGAACGAAAATCCGCTGGCATCGCCGCCGCCTGCTGCGCCAGTGATGGTGCGCGCTGTGGCGCGACGGCATCGGCCTGCGCCGCTCCAGCAGAGCACAGCAACAGAGTGATACCGGTGAGTGAACGGGACAGAGTCATGGCTAAAGTCCAAAATCTAAGTAAAAAAAGGAGGAAGTCGCCCTCCTCCTTTTGGTCAGTGTTAAAAATCTCTGACGCTTAATCCATGCGTAGAAAGAGCTGGTAATCAGCGGCTGCCTTCGTCGTCTGGTACGCTGTCAAACATCATGGTGATAGCACCGCTGTATTCGCCTGCCGCTGGGCGGTTAGCTGAAGTGAACGCTGTGGTCTGTGCAACGCTCATCACACGCGTTTTTTCCGTGCTGGCTTCGGTCGCATTCACAACTTCAACACCCTGAGCTGCGCCGACTGGCAATACCTGGTTGTAGACCTTCACAGTCAACGGAATCGGATCCGGGTTGCTGGAAGAGGTCAGCACCGCTGCATCCTGCAGATAGGCCTTGATGCCGCCATTGGCGTTCTTCATCTTCAAATCCTTGTTAAAAGCATTCAAAGACAGGTTGTTTTCATTCCAGGCCATACGCTGAGTTTCTGCTTCCCAACCGGTGCCAATCACGTAGAAGGTGTTGTCTGGAATTGAAGCTGCCACGTTGAACTGAACCTGTGCGGCCTGTGCAGCAAAGGAGGAAGCCATAATGATCGCCGCAGCGCTGATGATTTTTACTGACATGTTTAATTCTCCAAAAAATCGTTGATTAATAAGTGCTACCTGAAGACAGGGATTTCTTTTGCGTACCCTCATATAAGGTGTACTGCCAAACTTTTCCGGTATTAACCGGTTTTTCGAGCTTCATGCCCGGACGTAACTGATGGTTAGTTACGCTACTGCAATTTTTTAAACCTTTATCGCACTCTTTAAGCGAGTGGATAACAATACTGGCATTGCCATTATTACTGATTTGTAAACTGCGGTTGTTTTCCGTTATTTGGGTATCGAATCGCGCAGAGGCGGGCAGCACCGTAACAATGGTGCCAAACCCGGTTAATACCGTGACGCCTGCGCTGATTTCATTCTGATATTTCTTTGCTTCGTCTTTACTTAAACCAAATTCCTGCGCATCCTCTGGAATCACCGGAATATAACGCACGCGGTAATAGCGTTCTTTATCACGGCTACCGGTAAATACTAAACGGTTGCTCTGCATGCCCTTCGCCGGAATGATCAGGCGTGCCGGGCTGGAGATCAATCCTGTGCCGCTGCCTTTAATCAGCGCATTGGCATCGAGCTTATTTTCTGTATAACCGCTGCCGGTAAAAATCATTTCATCGACACTCACGCGCACAAATGCGGTGGCATCACCGGTATTATTAATTCTTTTCGCCAATGTGTTTTGCTTTGGCTGAATATATTCATTTAACTCACCGACGTTAATCATCGGTCCGGCAATCGCAGGCATCACCGCTAATGAAATAGCGGCAGCAAGAATAGCTTTTAACATGTGAACCTCATAAGCTTTAATTAAAAATCTCATGCTGCGCATCTGAATAAAGCATTCAGCCCTGGAGCGCCTGACTCAATCGGGATATGAACCTTAGTCATACTAAGTTGGTGGACTCCGCCACAGCGAGTAGGTGTACTTTACGGTTATGACGTCTTTTGATCCGCAAGAGCACTCTCAAAAAGGTTTTCCAAAAATATTCCTATCCGAGCTGATAACTGGCTCACAAAAAATGCAGTACACTCTTATTCATCCCGTTTATTAACATGAGTGTTAACGATGACAACCTTCTCCCGACATCACACTTCTATTGCGTTGCTGGACGATCATGCGCTGGTATTACGCGGCCTGAGTCTGGTCTTGGGTGAAAACCCGGACTTTCGTGTGGTAGGCAGTTTCACGCAGAGTAAAGATTTGCTGCAGTGCCTGAAGAGTGAAGAGGTCGATGTGGTGATCGTTGATTACGAACTGGAACCTTCTGACACCGATGGCCTAAACCTGATTAAAACCCTGACCCGCCTGCATCCGAAAACCGCGATTCTGGTGATTTCAGCACACTACAACCCCGCTACAGTGGCGCTGGCGATCCGCGGTGGTGCCAAAGGGTTTATCGGTAAAAATCGTCCGTTTGAGGAGATTCAAACCGCCGCGCTGGAAGTGAGCCGTGGCCGTACCTTCCTCGAACCGCAAATGGCACAGGAGCTGGCGCAACAGCAGCGTCACGGCGAAGTGTTACTCAGCGGCAATTACAGTGAAGAGAATATGCAGCGTGCCGTCAGCCTCAGCGCCCTTTCCCCGAAAGAGCAGGAAGTGATTCGCTGTTTTCTCACTGGCATGACGGTCACCGATATTGCAGAGAAATTCAATCGCAGTCTGAAGACCATCAGCGGGCAGAAGCAGAGTGCCATGCGCAAGCTGGGTCTCAAGGCCGACCATGAGCTGTTTATTATCAAAGATGAGCTTCTGAAGTCACTGCAGTTTTAAGTTCGGATAACCAGATCTCAGCCTGCAGCGGCGTCACAGGCTGCGCCGCTCGTAAATGGTTTTCAATCTGTTCCGCTGCGCTGGCCAATTGCAATAATTGATACATCTGCGCCGCACCGCGTAAACGATGCGCGTGATGCTGCATCTGCTGGTGCTCAAGGTGCTGGCAAGCATGAGCAAATTGCTCAACATCCTCAATCAGCCACTGTTTCACCTGCTCATCCAGAACTGGCATCGTGGGCGCTTGCGTTGCCACGCTATCGCGTGAACACCAGCGAGCCAGGCAATCCGCCAGCGCGGACAACACAATAGGTTTACTCAACACGCCATCAATACCGCTTAACTGGCACTGCTGATGATGCGCGGCATCATTCATCGCTGAAATCGCCACCAGCGGCATCGGCGGATTGCCGCGCTGTTTCTCTGTCATGCGCCAGCGGCGAGCCACATCGTAGCCGCTGATATCGGGCAAATTGATATCCAGCAACATCAGATCGTAATAGTTCTCCTCTTCCAGCAGGTTAAGCGCCTGCTGACCGTTCTCCGCCCAATCCACGTCACAGCCCAGAGTCTGAAGTTGTGCACTGAGCATGCGCTGTGCTGCTGGGTGATCTTCCACCAGCAAAATTGAGGTTCCCACGCTGAACTGCGGCAGTGGCGGCTCCGCTGGCTGGGTCTGTGCCTGGCAGATAAGGAGCGGTAATTTCAAGGTAAAGGTGCTACCTGCACCGGGTGCACTGTGGCACAGCAGGCTACCCCGCATCAGTTGGGTCAGTTGCCAGCAGATCCACAGCCCAAGGCCACTGCCATCATAGTGGCGTTCTGCGCCGGTATCGGCCTGGGTCCAGGCGTCAAACACGCTGCATTGATCCTCAGGTGCAATACCGATGCCGGTGTCCGTCACCGCCAGTGAGATCATGCAGGTTTGGTCCGAAAAATCTTCGGCTTCCAGCGTTAAGGTGACGTGGCCTTTTTCCGTGAATTTGATGGCATTGGACAGTAAGTTATTGATGATTTGTCGCAGTCGATGCGCATCGCCCTGCACCCAGCGCGATTGCAAATGCGGTTCGATAATGGTGTTCAGCATCAGCTTTTTTTGCTGTGCCAGCGGCCGATAGCTGTCACACACCGCATCAATCATTTCGCTTAGAGCAAAGGGATAGTGCTCCAGCACAATGCTTTTGTGCGACAGTTTGCTGTGATCGAGAATGTCATTCAGCAAGCCCAGCAAACTCTTAGCCGAGGAATTCGCCAGCGCCAGATATTGCGCATGTTGCATCGCCGTCACCGGACGATTGAGCAACTCCAGTGAAGCAATCATAGCATTCATCGGCGTGCGAATTTCATGGCTCATCATGGCGAGAAATTGCGTTTTGCGCTGCTCACTGGCCGTGGCCTGACGCTGAAGATAAAGCGCACGACGCAGCAAGAAGCCCAGCAAAAGCAGCAAAACCACGAAGGCCATTATCTCCCATTGATAGAGCGAGAAGATCACCCCCACTGTGGGATAACCCAGCTTTAAGTCACCCGCCCAGCGCTCATAAAGTGTATTCGCCTTCTCAGCCGGTATCGCCGCCAGGGCTTTGTTGATGATGCTGAGCAACTGTGGATCCTGCGCTCTCACACCCATGCTGATGCCGGCCATCAGCTCCGGAATCTGTCCGGCAATCGCCAGTTTATGCGAGAAGAAGCGATACAGCAGTGGACGCATCACCAGGTCTGAACCGAGTCCGAACTCCGCTCGATCATCATACACCGCTTCAAATACTTCACGGGTGTGATCGAGCGGCAGCAACAGGATGTCGGGACGATGATGACGTAGCCAGCTTTCATAGAAGGTATCGCGCCGCACCGCCACACGTTTACCGCTGAGCTGATCGAGCGATTGCACCGCGCCCGCACTGTTATGGCTGATCACCAGCGCTCCGGTGGAGAGCCAGCGCTGGCTGAAGCGCCAATCCGTAAGCTGGTCTTGTTCCAGTAACGCCGGGGCAAGCGCGGAGATCAGGCGAGGTTCAAACGAGTTCCGCGTAGCGAGTACAAAGCGCAGCCCGGTCAGGCGACTGATTTCATCGAGATAATCCCGGCTCAGGCCAATGTGTTCCCCATCCTGCGCATAATCCAACGGCCAGCTGGCAATGAAGCTGTAAGGGATCTCAGGGTTATCCGCGATCCAACGCTGCTCGTCCACGCTGAGCGGCAGCTTATTCGCCAGCAATAGTGAGGAATAACAGAGCCCTGCGAATAACAGCTGCAGGCTGAACAGACGAGCAAACATGATAGATAACCTGGCCGTTAGGGCGTTGGATGGCCGAAGCCACGCGCGAAAAAGTCCGGGTATTTGATGAAAATATCGTCTAATTCACTACAAGAGCACTCTCAATACGTTTCGCTGAGCGGGCTATGCTGTTGAAGTTGCTGGCGCCAGTGCGCCATGAGTTCGACATCAATCGCGCATTGCTGCCGCAGGTGGGTTTCGATCTCATCGCTGATGTTTGCCAATGTATCAAGTTGATACATTAGCGCCACACCCCTGACACGATGAATAAAGTAGATCATGTTTTGCTGATTTTGCTCGTCGCAGGCTTGGGCGAAATGGTCAAGATCCTGTTTCAGCCACATCTGCATTTCGCTGTTAACCGCCGGTGCCGTTGCCTTGCCTGGATAAAAGACTCCCAGCTTGCTGGCAAGATCGTTAAGTCGAATCGGTTTCACCAGCACATCATCCATGCCGCTCTGCTGACAACGCTGGAGATGCTCTGCGCCACTGATTGCTGAGATGGCGATTAATGGGGTGCGATCGCGCTGCTGTGCGCGTTCAAACTGCCGGATTTGTGTGGCGAGCCAGTAACCGTCTTTGCCGGGCAGGTTGCAGTCCAGCAGCATCAGATCGTAATAGTTTTCTTCTTTCAGCAAGCGCATCGCTTGCTCGGCGCTTTCTGCCAACTCGTAATGGCAGCCCAGCTGTATGAGCTGGGCGGCGAGCACCTGCTGGTTAGCCGGATGATCTTCCACCACCAGCACGGAAATATCGGCGGCAATCGCCGTTAAAGCATTGGCTGAGGAATCGGGAGCGCCTGCTTCGCAGGGTAATAACGGCAGCTCACAGCGAAAGGTACTGCCCACGCCAGGCTCGCTATTCAGGGTTAATTCCCCGCCCATTTGACGTGTTAGCTGACGGCACAGATACAAGCCGAGACCGCTGCCGCCGCGCAGACGCGCACCGCTGTTCTCTGCCTGTTGCCAGACTTGAAACAGACGCTGCTGATCGCCGGGTGCGATACCAATGCCGGTATCGCGCACCGACAACATCACTTTGTCATCATGCCAATGAGCTAATAGCGTAATTTCGCCGCTGTCGGTAAATTTCACCGCGTTTGACAGCAGATTGTTGACGATTTGCCTCAGACGATGCGCATCAGCCTCAAACCACTGCCCTTGCAACGCAGGCTCCAATTGCAGCGTGAGCGCCAGCCCTTTGCGCTCGGCCGCCGGGCGCTGGCTGTCGCACACGGCGGCCAGCAAGGCGCTCAAGTCACAGGGCGCGAGTTGCAGTGGCATTTGTTGTTGGCTGATTTTGCTGTGGTCCAGCACGTTGTTGAGCAGTTCTAACATGTCCTGGGAAGCCGAGAGCGCCAGCGCCTGATACTCCTGCTGTTTCGCTGGCGTCGAGGGCTTCTGCTGCAATTCCAGCGACGCAATAATGGCGTTCATCGGCGTACGGATTTCATGGCTCATCACCGCGAGAAATTCACTTTTAGCCTGTTCGCTCTGCTGAGCACGCTTTTTCGAACGCCGGGCGCTGGCAAGAGCTAACAGAATCACAATCAGCATGATGGTGCCGATGGCTATCTGGAACGGGTAAAGATAAAGGAGCACGCCCAGCCGTGGCGTACCCACTTCGACTATCGGAATCCAGCGCAGATAGATGCGCTGCACATCGTAACTGCTGATGTTCTCCATGGCTTTATCGAGAATCTCATGCAATCTCGGTGCATCAGGCGTTACAGCCATATGGATACCGCTGGCCATCTCCGGCACCTGCGCAGCAATGGCTAGTCGATCAATGTAGTGACGTTGCAGTACAGGCAGCATCACAATGCTGGAGGCAATCACCGCAGGCAGTTTGCCCTGCTCCACCTGCTCAAGCGCCTCGGGTAACGAGTCAAACGTCACTAACTGAATAGCGGGATAGTGCTGACGCAGCCAGGGCGCGTAACCGCTGTTACGCAGAATGCCCAATCTTTGCCCTTCCATCCTCGTCAGCGAACGAATGCGCACGGTATCAAACTTGCCGACAATCACCGGCAAAGTGTTGGTCCAGGATTGGGTCCACAGCCAGCGCTGGCGCTCTTCAGGCGTGAGCAGCTTTTCCAGCACCGAGGGCAGCAGCATCGGCGGATCGATCAGCGCCTGTTCAGGCGGCACGAACACGAAGCGTAAACCGGTGCGCTGCTCCAGTTCATCCAGCACCGTGCGAGTTAAACCGGTGTGTTGCCCATCCCGGATAATCTCTTCAGGCCAGCGCTGTTCAATAGTGTAGGTGACAACCGGATGCGCCTTGATCCAGGCACGATCGGCATCCGTAAGTGCCTCATGATGCGGCAACTGCTGATAAACCTGCGCTGCGGCCGGCACCATGGCGCAAAAGGCCAGCACCAGCCCCGTCAGAAATCCATATAAAAGTGCCTTCATCCCAATTCCGCAGTGAGTAGGGTTTAACCAATATCGAATGTTTTCAGTCTACAACCAAACCACAAATTTAATGTACTCGCCTCTTCCGCTAAATCGCAGGCAAAAAAAAAGCCCCGTAACATCCGTTACGGGGCTGCTGCGTGGCTATCGCAATAAAACTTATTCAGCCGGTTGGGTGCGGATCAGGTAATCGAAAGCGCTGAGTGAGGCTTTCGCGCCTTCACCGCTGGCGATGATGATCTGCTTGTATGGCACCGTGGTGCAGTCACCCGCCGCGAACACGCCTTTCAGGCTGGTTTCGCATTTGGCGTCGATGATGATCTCGCCCATCTTGTTACGTTCTACCGCGCCTTCCAGGAAGGTGGTGTTCGGCAACAGACCAATCTGCACGAAGATGCCGCTCAGCGCGATCTCGTGGCTGGTCTGGTTGTTACGGTCGATGTAGCTCAAGCCGGTGACTTTGCTGCCGTCGCCTTTCACTTCGGTGGTCTGCGCATTCAAAATCACATCGACGTTTTTCAGGCTGCGCAGTTTGTCCTGCAGCACTTTGTCGGCGCGCATTTCGCTGGCGAATTCCAGCAGCGTCACGTGCTCAACCAGACCCGCGAGGTCGATAGCCGCTTCAACGCCGGAGTTACCGCCGCCGATAACTGCAGTGCGCTTGCCTTTGAACAGCGGGCCATCGCAGTGTGGGCAGTAGGTCACGCCTTTGGTGCGATACTGTTCTTCGCCCGGCACACCCATGTTGCGCCAGCGTGCGCCGGTGGCAATGATGATGCTGCGTGATTTCAGCACTGCGCCAGACGCGGTTTCAATCGCGTGCAGACCGCCCTCTTTCGCCGCAGGAATCAGCTTGATGGCGCTCTGGGTGTCGATGACGTCAACATCGTAATCATCGACGTGGGCACGCAGTGAACCGGCCAGCTTGGCGCCTTCGGTTTTCTGTACGGAGATGTAGTTTTCGATGTCCACGGTGTCGAGCACCTGACCACCAAAACGCTCGCCCATCAGGCCAGTGCGGATACCTTTACGTGCCGAGTAAATCGCTGCCGCTGCGCCAGCCGGGCCGCTGCCGACGATCAGCACTTCATAGGCGTCACGCTTGTTCAGCTCTTCTGCTGCACGTTTCTCAGCGTTGGTGTCCACTTTGCCAACGATTTCCGCCAGGCTCAGACGGCCCTGACCGAACTCTTTGCCGTTCAGGAATACCGCTGGAACGCCCATCACGTTACGTTCGGTGATTTCGTTCTGGAACATGCCGCCATCAATCGCGGTGTGGCTGATGCGTGGGTTCAGCACCGCCATCAGGTTCAGCGCCTGTACCACGTCAGGACAGTTGTGGCATGACAGCGAGTAATAGGTTTCGAAATGCAGGTCGGTGTCCAGAGCAATCACTTGCTCCAGCAGGCTCTGCGACTCTTTCGAAGGGTGTCCACCGGTCTGCAGCAGGGCCAGCACCAGTGAAGTAAATTCGTGACCCATTGGCGAACCGGCGAAGCGTGGGCCGCTCTGGCTGCCTGGGTTAGTGATCAGGAAAGAGGGTTTACGAACCGGACGATCATTCTCTTCACGGAAGCTGACTTTTTCTGACAAGCTCGCGATATCGGCTAACAGAGAACGGATCTCCGCAGATTTAGCGCCATCATCCAGTGTGGCAATCAACTCAACCGGTTTCGTTAATTTCTCAAGGTAAGCCTTGAGCTGTGTTTTTAAATTGGTATCGAGCATAGTGAGTTCCTGTCAAGAAAATCGGGTGCCGTAGCACCCGATTGAGAAAGATCGAATCGCTGGGTGTGACTTAGATTTTGCCAACCAGGTCCAGAGATGGAGCCAGTGTTGCTTCGCCTTCTTTCCATTTAGCTGGGCAAACTTCACCTGGGTGAGAAGCCACATACTGAGCCGCTTTGATTTTGCGGATCAGGTCAGATGCGTCACGGCCAATGCCTTCAGCGGTGATTTCGATAGCCTGGATGATGCCCTGTGGGTCAACAATGAAGGTACCGCGATCTGCCAGACCTTCGTCTTCGCGCATGATTTCGAAGTTACGGGTCAGTGCGCCAGTTGGGTCGCCGATCATCGCGTATTTGATTTTTGCGATGGTTTCGGAAGAACCGTGCCAGGCTTTGTGGGTAAAGTGCGTGTCAGTAGAAACAGAGTAGATGTCTACGCCCAGTTTCTGCAGTTCTTCGTGATGGTCTGCCACGTCACCCAGCTCAGTTGGGCAAACGAAGGTGAAGTCAGCCGGGTAGAAGAAGAATACACTCCATTTACCTTCAACGTCTTTCTCGGTTACGTCGATGAATTCGCCGTTTTTGAACGCTGCGTTTTTGAATGGTTTGATTTTGGTATTAATGATGGACATGGTGACCTCCGTTAAAAGATGTGATGCAAGTTACAGTTTTTCCGGGCCAACTTCTAATATGCAGTCGTTATCAATCAGATAATCAAAAGCTATCAAAGTGCTGATGCCAGATTCCATGCGGCTTGCCGCGGCATTCTACACAGAAAGCCTGATGATTTGACAGGCTTTATCTTTTTTCGTCGGCTAGTGTTACCTGGGGTCGCAAGTTGTGACGACCGCCATTCATGGCAAAACTACGCATTAATTTGCACCCCACGAAAATCCTGCTTTGCTGTAGGGGTTGCCATTTAAAGCGACCGCCACGCTACATACCCTTGTTTATGATGGAGCCCGTGCTTGGACATTCGATTATTTGAGGAAGCCGACCGCCCTTTTCTGCGCACACTGTTTCTTGCAGCACGTCGTCACAACTGGACCTGGCTGGATGGCGATGATTGGGCACTGGAAGATCTGGATGGCGTGATTTTGGGGGAGACGGTGTTAGTCGCGTTGGTAGATGGGCATCGTGCCGGGTTCGCGGGCATCCTTCCTAATGACAACTTCCTGCACAGCCTGTATGTCGATCCTGCATTTCAAGGTCGCGGCGTCGGTAGCGCCTTGCTGGAGGCGGTGCAGAAGCGCTTTACCTCAACCGGCGTGCTGAAATGTCTGATGCTGAACGAGTTAGCGCAGGCGTTTTACCTGAAACACGGCTGGCAGCGTGAAGCCACCGGTGAGAGCGAGCAAGGAAAATATGTGCTGATGCATTTTCCGCTGGCGGCGCGCGCCAGCGGAAAAGTGAAGCGTTAAACCGCGCGGAAGGCAATATCGGCCGGAATCACATCACCCTGCCAGTAAAGCTGTGCCGCCACACGTCCGGCTAACTGACGGTACAGTGCGGTGAATTCGCTGTCCGGACGACGGATCACCGTTGGTTCACCATCATCCAGATCCTCACGCAGATTGATATGCAGCGGCAGTTGCGCCAGCAGCTGCGTGTGGTAATCCGCCGCCAGTTTCTGCGCGCCGCCGGTGCCAAAAATCGGCTCATGATGGCCGCATTCGCTGCAAATATGAATGCTCATGTTCTCCACCACCCCCAACACCGGCACGCTGACCTTCTCAAACATCACAATGCCTTTTCGCGCATCAATCAGGGCGATGTCCTGTGGCGTGGTGACCACCAGCGCGCCCGTCACCGGGACGTTTTGCGCCAGCGTCAACTGGATATCCCCGGTGCCCGGTGGCATATCGAGAATCAGGTAATCGAGATCCGGCCACATCGTCTCGTTGAGCAACTGCATCAGCGCTTTACTGGCCATCGGGCCGCGCCATACCATGGCATTTTCATCGGTGACCAGGTAGCCGATCGAGTTGGTCGCCAGTCCGTGCGCCATGATCGGCGCCATATGCGTGCCATCCGGCGAGGTCGGACGCTGGCTTTCGGTGCCGAGCATATTGGGAATCGACGGGCCGTAAATATCGGCATCGAGAATACCGACCTTCGCACCTTCGGCGATCAATGCCAGCGCCATGTTCACCGCGGTGCTGGATTTGCCCACGCCGCCTTTACCGGAACTCACCGCAATGATGTTCTTCACGCCTGTTGCGCCAGGATGATTTTTCACGCGCTTCAGCGTGGCAATGTCGTGGCGCAAACGCCAGTCGATAGCGCTCGCATGGGTGAGACGCAGCAGTTCGGCGCTGACTTGTGCCTTCAGCTCTTCGAAGGCCGAGGCCCAGGCAAACGGCATCACCAGTTCGATGTGCAGCTTGCCGTCGAGCAGTGCCACATGGCGCAGGGCTTTCAAGGTCGTCAGATTGTGATGCAGCGTCGGATGTTCAAAGTCACTCAGCACGCCGATAACCACCGCGCGCAATGCTTCGGGTGAATGATGTTCCCGGGATTGTGAAGTCATCCCAACTCCTTGTGTTTTCATCACGCCAGATATCGGCGATGTGCTTTCAATAATATCAGATGCCGTCCAGTTGTGTTTACGCCAGAGGGTGCTTCGGGTAACATCTAAGCCCGATTTTTATTCACGGAACGCTACGCAAACTATGACTCAAGTCGCTAAAAAAATTCTGGTAACGTGCGCACTGCCGTACGCAAACGGTTCAATCCATCTCGGTCACATGCTTGAGCACATTCAGGCTGACATTTGGGTCCGTTACCAGCGAATGCGTGGCAACCAGGTTTACTTCATCTGCGCAGACGATGCCCACGGCACGCCGATCATGCTGAAAGCACAACAGCTCGGTATCCCACCTGAGCAGATGATTGCCGAGATGAAGCAGGAGCACGAAACTGACTTCGCTGGCTTCGACATCAGCTACGACAACTATCACTCCACGCACGGCGATGAAAACCGTCAGCTGTCAGAGTTGATCTACGGTCGTCTGAAAGAGAACGGTTTTATTAAGAACCGTACCATTTCACAGCTGTACGATCCGGAAAAAGGCATGTTCCTGCCCGATCGTTTTGTCAAAGGCACCTGCCCGAAATGTAAGTCACCGGATCAGTACGGCGATAACTGCGAAGTGTGCAGCGCGACCTACAGCCCGACAGAGTTGATCGATCCGAAATCCGTGGTTTCCGGCGCGACGCCGGTACTGCGTGATTCCGAGCACTTCTTCTTCGACCTGCCTTCATTCAGCGCGATGTTGCAGACCTGGACTCGTTCAGGTGCGTTGCAGGAGCAGGTGGCGAACAAAATGCAGGAATGGTTCGAATCGGGCTTGCAGCAGTGGGATATCTCCCGCGATGCGCCTTATTTCGGTTTCGAAATTCCAGGCGCGCCGGGCAAATACTTCTACGTGTGGCTGGATGCGCCAATCGGTTACATGGGTTCCTTCAAGAACCTGTGCGACAAGCGCGGTAACATCGATTTCGACGAGTTCTGGAAAAAAGATTCTTCTACCGAGCTGTATCACTTCATCGGTAAAGACATCGTTTACTTCCACAGCCTGTTCTGGCCTGCAATGCTGGAAGGCAGCAACTTCCGCAAGCCGACCAACCTGTTCGTGCACGGTTATGTGACGGTGAACGGCGCGAAGATGTCCAAATCACGCGGCACCTTCATTAAGGCCAGCACCTGGCTGCAGCATCTGGATGCGGACAGCCTGCGTTATTACTACGCAGCGAAACTCTCTTCACGCATCGACGACATCGACCTGAATCTGGAAGATTTCGTGCAGCGTGTGAATGCCGATATCGTCAACAAGGTGGTGAACCTCGCGTCCCGTAATGCTGGATTCATCACTAAGCGTTTTGGCGGCAAACTGGCGAGCGAACTGGCCGATCCGGCGCTGTATCAGACCTTTGTCGATGCCTCAGAGAAGATTGGCGAAGCCTGGGCGAGCCGCGAGTACAACCGCGCGATTCGTGAAATCATGGCGCTGGCGGATATCGCTAACCGCTATGTGGATGAGCAGGCACCGTGGGTGGTGGCGAAACAGGAAGGCCGAGATGCTGACCTGCAAGCGATCTGCTCAATGGGTATCAACCTGTTCCGCATTCTGATGACCTGGCTGAAGCCGGTGCTGCCTTCACTGAGCGCGCGTACCGAAGCCTTCCTTAACACGGAACTGAGCTGGGATGCGATTGCACAGCCGCTGGTGGATCACGATGTGGCGCCTTTCAAAGCCTTGTATGGCCGTATCGAAATGGCCAAAGTTGAAGGCCTGATTGAAGCATCTAAAGAAGATGCAGCTGCGGCGAACAAGCCAGCAGTAACCGGCCCTCTGGCGGATGCGCCGATTGGCGAAGCCATTACTATCGACGATTTCGCTAAAGTTGATATGCGTGTAGCACTGATCGAGAAAGCCGAGCTGGTTGAAGGTTCTGACAAGCTGCTGCGTCTGGAACTGGATCTTGGCGGCGAGAAGCGTCAGATCTTCTCGGGCATTCGCGCGGCCTATCCGGATCCGTCAGTATTGGTTGGCAAGATGACCATCATTGTTGCTAACCTGGCACCGCGTAAGATGCGTTTCGGCATCTCAGAAGGCATGGTGCTGTCAGCCGGTTCCGGCGGTTCAGACCTGTTTGTGTTGTCCGTTGATAGCGGTGCACAGCCTGGAATGCAGGTGAAGTAATTGAACAAGCCGCCTTCAGGGCGGCTTTTTTATCGACCCTCTGTTGTGGAGCCTGTCGTGCTAACTGCTTGCTGGCACTATTTGCGTGCCTTTGTGATTATCTATGCCGCGCTCTATGCCGGAAACGGTATTGCAGCCCTGCTGCCGTTTACCATTCCGGGCAGCATTATCGGCATGCTGCTGCTGTTTACCTTGCTGGCGCTGCAAATTCTGCCGGTCGGTTGGGTGAAACCGGGCTGCCATTTACTAATCCGCTACATGGCGCTGCTGTTTGTCCCGATCAGCGTCGGCGTGATGGGTTACACCGATATCCTGAGCGCGCAGTTTGGACCGATTGTCGTCTCCTGCGTGGTAAGTACCTTTATGGTGCTGTTAATCGTTGGCCTGAGCGCCGAACGTTTGCAGCGCCCGAAGGAGCAGCCTCATGACTGACGCCTGGTGGTCACTGCCGCTCACCGTGGTGGCGTATCTGCTGGCGCGTAAGCTGGCAGCCAAAATCAATATATCGATCATTAACCCGCTGTTGGTGGCGATGGCGATTGTGATTCCGATCCTGCTGCTCACCCATATCCCTTATACCCGCTATTTTGCCGGCAGCACCTTCCTTAATCAGCTGCTGCAACCTGCGGTGGTCGCACTGGCCTTGCCGCTGTATGAACAGATGCATCAGATTCGCGCACGCTGGAAAACCATTATCAGCGTCTGTTTTATTGGCAGCATCACCGCGATGGTCTCCGGCACCGCTATTGCGCTGTGGATGGGGGCTACGCCAGAAATTGCCGCGACGATTATGCCGAAATCCGTCACCACGCCGATTGCCATGGCGGTATCTGGTTCGCTGCACGGCATTCCCGCCATTAGCGCCATCTGCGTGTTGATTGCCGGCGTGCTCGGCGCAGTGTTCGGCCATATGCTGCTAAATCTGTTTAGGGTACACAGCAAATCTTCACGCGGCCTGGCGATTGGTAACGCATCGCATGCCTTAGGCACGGCGCGCGCGGCAGAGATCGATTATCAGGAAGGGGCATTTAGCTCTTTGGCATTAGTGATTTGCGGCATTATCACATCGCTGCTGGCCCCCTTCCTTTTCCCGCTACTGATGCACTGGTTGGGCTAAAACTTGCGAGAGATCTCGCAAAGTTGAAACAACTCAATCTGCTTACATTGTCATAGCGACACAGATCACATATAACCCCATAGGCGGCGCATCGCCGCTAACGCGTTAATGAGGTCATCACATCATGCATCCACGATTTACTGCTGCTTTCTCCGCCCTGCCCGCTGACTTGCAAACTGCGATTCATCCCTTGCTGGATGCAGCTGATTTTGACGGCGTACTGCGCCCGCAAGACGTGGCGCGCCTGAAGCAGGAAACGGGGCTGGATGATGATGCCCTGGCGCTGGCACTGCTGCCGATTGCCGCCTGCTGTGCGGTGGCACCGGTGTCTCACTTCAATGTGGGTGCGATTTCACGCGGAGTGAGTGGTCACTGGTATTTCGGTGCCAACATGGAATTCGAACATGCGCCGCTGCAGCAAACCGTGCATGCGGAGCAGAGCGCCATTACTCATGCCTGGCTGCACGGCGAAGAGAAACTGGATGCCATCACCGTCAATTACACGCCTTGCGGTCACTGCCGTCAGTTTATGAACGAGCTAAACAGCGGCACGGCGATCCGCATCAGTCTGCCAGGTCGTGCAGTGAGTACTTTGGGCGATTATCTGCCGGATGCGTTTGGCCCCGCCGATCTGAATATCACGGAACGTCTGCTGACACCGATTCATCACGGTTTCGCTGCGCAAGGTGATGCCTTACAGCAGGCGGCGATTGAGGCGGCGAACAACAGTCATGCGCCCTACAGTCACAGCTACAGTGGTGTGGCCCTGCGCAGCCAGAGCGGTAACCTCTTCACCGGGCGCTATGCGGAAAACGCCGCTTTCAACCCAAGCCTGCCTCCGCTGCAGGCAGCGCTGATTATGATGAACATGCGTAATGAAGCACTGGATACGATTAAACAGGCAGTTTTAGTCGAATGTGAAGGCAGCACGTTAAGCCAGCGCGATGCCACGCGCGCTACGCTGGCGGCTCTGGGCTGTGAAGATTTCTCACTTACTTTAGTTTCGAAAACATCAGTTTAGTGATCCTTTCATCGCTTTTGTGACTTTCTATTAACAAAAGCTGTACATCTGCAAGAATCCTCATAGGATCGGGCGCCAGAACTACTTCACAAGAAACAGGTCTGGCGTTACCTTTTCCCGGTGACACGTCAGAAAACACTGCAACCGGAGCAAAGACTGCATGGAACTCGACTACGAAAGTAAACGTCCGCTGTATATTCCTTACGCGGGTCCGATTCTGCTGGAATTTCCGCTGCTGAACAAAGGCAGCGCCTTCACCCTGGAAGAACGCAACGAATTTAACCTCAATGGCCTGTTACCCGAAGCCGTTGAAACCATCGAAGAGCAGGCAGAGCGTGCCTGGCGTCAGTTCCTGGATTTCAAAAATAATAACGACAAGCACGTCTATCTGCGCAACATCCAGGACACCAACGAAACGCTGTTCTACCGCCTGCTGGATAATCATCTGGAAGAGATGATGCCGATTATTTATACCCCAACCGTCGGCGCGGCCTGTGAACACTTCTCTGAAATTTATCGTCGTGCGCGCGGTGTGTTCATCTCGTATAACAATCGCGATCGCATTGAAGACATGCTGCAAAACGCCACTAAGCAGAACGTGAAAGTGATCGTGGTGACCGATGGCGAGCGTATTCTCGGCCTCGGTGACCTCGGCATCGGCGGTATGGGTATCCCAATCGGTAAGCTGTCGCTGTATACCGCGTGTGGCGGGATCAGCCCGGCGTATACCCTGCCCGTGGTGCTGGATGTCGGTACCAACAATCAGCAGTTGCTGAATGACCCGCTGTATATGGGCTGGCGTCATCCGCGTATCACCGGCGAAGAGTACGAAGCCTTCGTTGATGAATTTATCCAGGCAGTGAAACGCCGCTGGCCGAACGTGCTGCTGCAGTTTGAGGACTTTGCACAGAAGAACGCTATGCCCCTGCTGGAGCGTTATCGCGATGAGGTGTGCTGCTTTAACGATGACATTCAGGGCACTGCCGCCGTTACCGTTGGCACGCTAATCGCCGCCAGCCGTGCCGCAGGCAGCCGTCTGTGCGAGCAGAAAGTGGTGTTCCTCGGCGCCGGTTCCGCTGGTTGCGGTATTGCGGAGCAGATCATCGCGCAGATGAAATCTGAAGGTCTGAGCGACGACGAAGCACGTTCCCGCGTGATGATGGTCGATCGCTTTGGTCTGTTGACCGACAAACTGCCTAATTTGCTCGATTTCCAGGGCAAACTGGTGCAGAAGAGTGAAAACCTGAAGGACTGGGATGTGACCAGCGATTCTATTTCACTGCTGGATGTGGTGCGCAACGCGAAGCCAGACATTCTGATTGGTGTGTCAGGTCAGCCGGGTCTGTTCACCGAAGAGATCATCCGCGAGATGCACAAGCACACCAAGCGTCCGATCGTGATGCCGCTGTCAAACCCAACCTCACGCGTTGAAGCCACCCCAGCAGATATCATCTCCTGGACCGACGGTGAAGCGCTGGTCGCGACTGGCAGCCCATTTGCACCGGTAACCTGGAAGGGTAAAACCTACCCGATTGCCCAGTGCAACAACTCCTATATCTTCCCAGGTATTGGTTTGGGTGTGATTGCCGCCGGTGCTACCCGCATCACCGATTCGATGCTGATGACCGCCAGCCGCGCCCTGGCTGACTGCTCACCGCTGGTGAACGATGGCGAAGGCCCGGTGCTGCCAGAATTGAAACACATTCAGGGCGTTTCGAAGCTGATCGCTATGGAAGTGGGTAAAGCAGCGCAGTTGGCTGGCGTGGCCGTGGTGACCTCAGAAGACGTGCTGTCAAAAGCCGTGAACAACAACTTCTGGCTGCCGCAGTATCGTCATTATCGTCGTACGTCTATCTAAGCAGACAGCGCAGCCGGTGAATTCAGTACCGGCTGCGCTTAAAATATCGCCAGCCAACCGGCGTAAACTTGCTTAGCGCCCCCACCTCAAGTAGCCTTTAGCCATCCTTTTTTCCGCCAACCGAGTGCTTACGCGCATGATTAAACGCGTTTTCTTTGGTCTGTTTTTCATCATCTTATTGATGGTGGCGACCGCGCTCGGCCTGGATCGCTGGATCAGCTGGAAAACTGCCCCGTTTATTTATGAAGATGTCACCTCGCTGCCGCATCGTCAGGTCGGGGTGGTCTTAGGCACCGCCAAGTATTACCGCACCGGCGTGATCAATCAGTATTACCTCTATCGCATTCAGGGTGCGCTCAACGCTTACAACAGCGGCAAGGTGAATTATCTGCTGTTGAGCGGTGACAACGCGCTGCAAAGTTATAATGAACCGATGACCATGCGCCGGGATTTGATCAAAGCCGGTATCGATCCTGCCGATATCGTGCTCGACTATGCCGGATTCCGTACGCTGGACTCGATTGTACGCACCCGCAAAGTGTTCGATACCAATGATTTCATCATCATTACACAACGCTTCCACTGTGAGCGCGCGCTGTATATCGCCCAACATCTGGGGATTCAGGCGCAGTGTTATGCGGTGCCGTCTCCGAAAAATATGCTGTCGGTGCGTTTCCGCGAGGTTGGTGCTCGTTTAGGCGCATTAGCCGATTTGTATCTGATGAAACGTGAACCTCGTTTCCTCGGCCCGCTGGTGCCGATTCCGGCGGTGCATGAAGTGCCAGAAGATGCACAGAGTTATCCGGCGGTGACGCCAGAGCAGTTGCTGGACCTGGAAGAGAAGTTGCAGAAGTAACGCCGCCTGAAGATATTGCGTTGATGCCATCTGGTGTCGCTTGGGTTGTTGTGGTGACGGTATCTGCTGCTTCAGGGTGCTGTGATAATGCTGTCTGGTGTCGCTTCAGGTTGCTGTTATAACGCTGTCTGGTGTCGCTTCAGAGTGCTGTGATAACGCTGTCTGGTGTCGCTTTGGGGTGCTGTGATAACGCTGTCTGGTGTCGCTTTGGGGGCTGGCGGTCCTCGCGCCGCTGACGCGGTGCCTTCACGCCGTTCGTCTGCCTTACGGAACGGCGGGGATGGCACATCCATGTGCCGCCCCGCCTTCCGCCCGCATCCCTGCGGGCTATCCTGGCATCCTCACTCTGTTCAGCACTGCGAATTGCCTGCCCCCAAAGCGACACCAGCCTGCTCCTAAACTTTATTGCGTGCTGTTAAAAAAGGCACGCAGCTTCAAGCCTTAGCCGATTGGCTGCAAGAGCTATGCTTGGATGCCGTGTGTTTGGCCTAATGGCAGAGACAATGCCATTACTTTCTCTCAGCCACTGCAAGAGCCATCTGCAAAAAGTAAAGTATCTGTTCAAAAAGCGGGCGCTATGTTTGAAGCCATGTCCCCTATGCCGCTGAAAGGACAATTCGCAGAAGCCGCATATTTAAAAAAAACGGGCACAACGTTTGAGGCCATATCCCTATGCCGCTGAAAGAACTATTCGCAGAAGCCGCATATTTAAAAAAAACGGGCACAACATTTGAGGCCATATCCCTATGCCGCTGAAAGAACTATTCGCAGAAGCCGCATATTTAAAAAAACGGGCACAACATTTGAGGCCAAAGCACCTCTGCTGATGCAAGGGCGATCCGCAGCGCTGAGGCTTTTACGTTGGGCCAGGAGCCAGTCGCATGGATGCGACTGGCAGTTCGGGTTGGCCAGGACGGCCTTACCCGAACGGTCCGTAGGCACGACGTGGAAGCCGAGGGCACCGCGTCAGCGGCGCGAGGACTGCCCGGCAGCAGCAGAGGTGCTTTGAGCCCACACCGCACCCGCCCTTAGCCCTTAGCCCTTAGCCCTTAGCCCTTAGCCCTTCGCAGTTTGCACAAATAAAAAAGGCCACCATTCATAAAATGGCAGCCTTTTGCAGTGATGTGTTGCTGTGTGTCAGTCTTATTTTTTACGTGCGTACTTCAGTGAATCCAGGGCTACAGCGAAGATGATAATGCCGCCCTTGATAATGTACTGCCAGTAAGGGTTCACGCCGATGTAGGTCAAACCGTAGTTGATAACGGTGAAGATGATCACACCGGTCACCACGCCCGCAACTGTACCCACACCACCCGCAAATGACACGCCGCCGACCACGCAGGCCGCAATCGCATCCAGCTCATACATAAAGCCGAGGTTGTTGGTGGCACTGCCGATGCGGCCCGCTTCCAGCATCCCGCCGAAGGCGTAGAACACGCCTGACAGCGCATACACCAGAATCAGGTTCAGCGGCACGTTAACGCCTGAAACACGAGCGGCTTCCGGGTTACCGCCGATGGCAAAGATGTTCTTACCGAAGCGCGTTTTATTCCACAGAATCCAGACAAAAATAATGGCAATGAACGCGTAGAAGGTAATGAACGACAGCTTGAAATCACCGAAACGGAAGAAGCCCTGAGCAAAGGTCGAGAAGCCCGCGTCAAAACCGGCCACCGGTGATGCGCCAACAAAGTCGTAATACAGCGAGTTAATGCCGTAAACGATAATCATGGTGCCCAACGTGGTGATAAATGGCGTCACTTTCAGATAAGCGATGATCACGCCGTTCACCAGGCCAATCACACCACCGATAATGCACACGGTCAGGATAACCAGTGGAATCGGTACGGTATCCAGGTGTGGGAACACCTTATTGGCGTTATCCATGGATTGCAGCAAGGTCGCCGCAACCACCGCGGCCAGACCGACCTGGCGCCCGGCTGACAGGTCAGTACCCTGCGTCACGATCAATCCCGCCACGCCCAGTGCAATAATAATACGCACCGAAGACTGGGTCAGAATGTTACTCAGGTTCATCAAACTTAAAAACGTCGGATCCTGGAAAATAATAATTGCCAGCAGTACCAACAGGACAACGTAAATGCCGCCCTCTTTTAACCAGGTTAGCGCATTCTTTTTAGTAGTCGCTTTCATGTTAAAGCCCTTGCTTCATTAAAGGTGTAATGACGCTAAACGCAGGATTTCATTCTGCGAGGTCGTTTTGGTCTCGACAATGCCCGCTACCAGGCCATTACTCATCACTAAAATACGGTCGGTAATTCCCAGCAATTCTGGCATTTCAGAAGAGATAATAATGATGCCCTTCTCTTTCTTCGCCAACTCAGAAATTAACTGATAAATTTCGAACTTAGCACCAACGTCAATACCGCGCGTCGGTTCATCCAGCATCAGAATTTCCGGCTGGGTTAATAACCAGCGACCGATAATAACCTTCTGCTGGTTACCACCGGAAAGCGAACCAATTTGCGTATGATGACCTGGCGTTTTCACGCGCATTGAATCAATCACCCACTGGGTATCACTCTTCATGCGCTTATTATCAAGCAAGCCCATGCTGGATTTGTATTTTTTAATATTGGAAATAAGCGAGTTAAAACCAATATCCAGATAAGCATAAATCCCGGTTGAACGACGCTCTTCCGTCACCAGCGCAAAACCGTGGTTAATCGCTTCATTGGCACTGTGGTTATTAATCGCTTTACCGTGCAGCTTTATGGTGCCGCCTGACTTTTCGCGAATACCAAATAAAGTCTCGACGATGTCAGTACGTTTAGCGCCCACCAATCCGGCAATGCCTAAAATCTCACCTTTGCGCAGGTCGAAGGAAATATCGCGAATCGACGGCTGACGCAGCGAGGTTAAATGGCGCACCTCAAGAATGGTTTCGCCCGGCACGTTGGTCTTATCCGGGAAACGCTGGTTCAGTGAACGACCGACCATCATGGCGATGATCTTATCCATATCCAGCCCTTCCAGCGGCTGAGTAGCAATCCACTGTCCATCGCGAAGAATTGTGATTTCATCACACAGCTGGAAGATCTCTTCCATCTTGTGTGAGATATACACGATGCCGCAGCCACGATCTTTCAGCTTACGGATAATCGTGAACAAGTGATTCACTTCTTTTTCGGTCAGCGACGATGTTGGCTCATCCATGATGACGATTTTCGCGTCATAGGAAAATGCCTTGGCAATTTCAATCATCTGCATTTGCGAAACAGACAGATTAGCCACTTTATCGCGTGGATCGATATCAATATCTAATTCGTCAAAGATCGCTTTGGTATCGCGATACATTTTATCCTGATCAACAAACACGCCTTTACGTGGATAGCGGCCAAGCCACATGTTATCCATCACGTTGCGTTGTAAAACCAGGTTTAATTCCTGATGCACCATTGAAACGCCATTTTCCAGCGCTTCTTTGGAACTTTTATAATCAATTTCTTCACCCTGAAACAGGATGCTCCCCGTATCCTTTTTATAAATACCAAACAGGCATTTTAATAATGTGGATTTTCCGGCGCCGTTTTCGCCCATTAAGGCATGGACGGAGTGCGGCCGCACTTTCAAATTCACATTATCTAAGGCTTTCACCCCTGGAAATGATTTCGAGACATTCGTCATCTCCAGCAGATATTCACGCTGTGCGGTCGGATTCTCACTGGCCATAATTTACCCGGCTAAATAAAACGTGGGTCAGATGCAATAAGGCGCGGCGTGCTGCCGCGCCCGGTACGTATTACTTCACAAACTGAGACAGGTTTTCTTTATCTACTGGTACGTAAGGAACACGTACGATTTTGTTTTCCATCTTGAAGTTAGTACCGGCGGTTGGCTCTTTGCCATCGGCCAGGTTCTTCGCGATATCAATGGTGGCTTTCGCCTGGTTTTCCGCATCGTTCAGCACGGTACCGGCCATCGCACCGGATTTCACCAGTGCCAGCGCTTCTGGCAGCGCATCCACACCAAACACCGGAATGCTGGTTTTGTTGTGCGCTTTCAGGGCTTCTACTGCGCCCATTGCCATCGCATCGTTGTTCGCGATGATCACTTCAATTTTGTTGCCGTTCGGGCCAGACAGCCAGGCGTCAACTTTGTCTTTTGCCTGTGCGGTGTCCCACATCGCGGTATCCATCGCCAGCTGCTGAGTTTTGAAACCATCGGTGTTCAGGGTTTCGATCACGTATTTGGTACGTGCTTCAGCATCCGGGTGGCCCGGCTCACCTTTCAGCAGAGCAAACTGAATCTGACCATCTTTGTTCAGATCCCAGGCTGGGGTGGCTTTCCAGTGCTTCTCAATCAGTTTGGCCTGGATGATGCCTGACTCTTTAGAGTCGGTACCCACGTAGTAGGCTTTCGGGTAGCTCGCCAGCACTTTGGCGTTCGGTTCTTTGTTGAAGAACACTACTGGCACGTCGTTGGCTTTGGCTTTGTCGATCACCACTGCCGCAGCAGCAGGATCCACCAGGTTGATCGCCAGCGCTTTCACGCCTTTGGCCATCAATACGTCAATCTGGTCGTTCTGGGTGGACTGGCTGTTCTGCGAGTCATTCATCAGCAGTTGGATGCCGCCCAGTTTTTTGGCTTCGCTGTCGATATCCTTGCGAACCATAGACATAAAGTTGTCGTCGTATTTATAAATTGTCACGCCAATGCGGGTATCGGCGGCGTGCGCAGTTGCACCAAACATCATGCTGGCAACCAGTGCTGTGAGCGTGAAAACCTTCTTATTCATGGTATCTCCGGTTTTTTATGTAGGGCATATCATCGCGCTGTGCTGCCTGCGGGCAACCAGCGCAGTCGGTTCAAACTCATTTATGGGGCGGACGCGTAACGCAAAGCCGGGCCACCATCGCTATCCTGACTTCCCTGTACGTAAACGCTTCCTGAAGAGTGTTGTGAACTATTTCAATCGGCTACTGAAACCTGACCGGAGAAGGAGAACCCGGCGTTACATGATGTTTCAGTCCGGTAAGACGCTGCCATCATAGTGAGCGCCATGTTAATTAACTGTGAATGTAATCACAGATTGGAAACGGTTACACAGCGCTATCGCCCGAATTAGTGACCGACTCCACAATTTGCCGCTGAGCGACCGAATGGCGGCGTACCAGAGTCGGCATAAAGCAGTGTGTGGCGTCGGGATCGAGTTCGCCCGCTGCGCCTTTCAAGGCCAACTCCGTGGCTAATTTAGCCATAGAAACAATAGGATAACGTACAGTCGTTAATTGCGGATCGGTGTAACGCGAGATGGGAATATCATCAAAGCCGATGACGGAGAAGTGCTGTGGCACCTGAATGCCATTATCTTTCAATGCGGTCAGCGCACCGGCGGCCATACCGTCACAGTAGGAGAATATGGCGGTTAAATGCAGGTTACGGCCCAATAACTCCACCATCGCCGCTTCCCCGCCCTGCATGTCCGGTTCGCCATGGGCAATCCAGGACTCCTGCGGGCGAATCCCCTGCTCTGACAAGGCTTGCAGCCAGCCTTCACGCCGTTGCGTCACATCTTCAATCGGGTGGCTGGAACTGAGATAACCAATGCGTTGATGGCCCTGTTGTAACAACATGCGCGTAGCCATCAGTGAACCCGTTACATTATCCAGGCAGACGCAACGATGTTCGTACCCGGGAATAGTCCGATTAATCAGCACCATACCGGGAACCTGATCCATAAACTGAGTTAGTTCAGCGTCTGAAAGCGTTTTCGCGTGTACCACCAGCGCGTTACATCGTTGGCGGATCAGCACTTCAATCGCATGACGTTCTTTCTCTTCCTGATGCCAGGAATTGCTGATCAACACGTGTTTGTGCACGCGCTGCGCCACGGTATCTACCGCTTTCACTAATGCGCCAAAGAAGGGATCGGATACGTCCATCACCACCACGCCAATGGTGTCACTGACCTGGGTGGCCAGTGCCTGCGCGTTGGCGTTCGGGCGATAACCCAGTGATTCCGCCGCCTGGAGTACGGCTTCACGGGTATCAGGGGTGACTGCACTGCTGTTATTGAGCACACGCGACACGGTGGCTACTGATACACCGGCCTGACGGGCGACATCTCGAATCGTTATCATGCAGCTGTTCCACAGAGGAGAAAATGCGCGACAAGCGCGTAACGGCGCTATTTTGTCAGGGCATTTTGCTCAACTGCGTGAATCACGTCACACGAATGAAAACGGTTACATACAAATCTGCAACCTTTGTGATGAACATCATTATCTGATGCGGGAGGAAGGTTCCGCTTTGCCGGCGGCGAGACGTGTCAGTTTGCGCCAAATCCACTCCATCGGGCCCTGCGGGAAAAAGCGCAGCCAGAGTACTGAAAACAGGATATTGACCAACCAGATAGCCGGGACCAGTGCCAGCAGATGCAGGCGATCAAACTTGAGGAACAGATTGAAGCGATAGAACAGCGTGGTGCAGATCAGCGTCTGTAACAGGTAGTTGCTGAGTGCCATGCGGCCAACGCATTGCAGCGCATAACTGATACGCGTGGCACCGATTTGCGGCCAGAAGCCAAAACAGAGCGCCGCATAGCCGAGGCTGATAAACGGGCTGGCGAGATCGCGAGGCACCTGCAGTAAGAAGCCGCTCCAGCGGAACTCCCAGTCCAGTAACCATTGCGCCACTATGCCGGGAATGGCTATCACCCAGCCGATCGTCAGCAGCAGCGCGGCCGAGCGACGATAGTGCTGCACGCTGAACTCGCCTTTCAGCCAGCCGCTGCGCATCAACGCCGCGCCAATCAGCATCAATCCCGCCAGCTGCCAGCCGTACTGCGCGGCCAGCGCCATCAAGCCGGATGAGAGATGGTCGAGGCGGTTCTGAATCGCTTCCCAGCCACCGACCAGTTTCCAGTAGCTTTCATACTCGATATCGGCGGCACCCGGCAGCCACGAACGGCCCGGTTCCGGGCTGGAAATGCCCCAAAACACCAGCAGTACGCCGCAACCGATCAGGTAAAGCAACACGCCAGTTTGCAGCAGAGCTTTGTCCGAAGGCACTTCACGCAGCATCCGCCAGATAATCAGCCCGGTCAGACCGTAATCCAGCAGGATATCCCCTTCCCAGAAGAAGATGCTGTGAATAAAACCCAGCAGCACCAGCAACGTCAGGCGCGCCGACATCCAGCGACTGCCACGCGGGATCTGCAGATAAAGGCCACCGCCAAACAACAGCGCAAACAGCGTGAGGAATTTCAGTTGCGCCAGGCCATCCATGATCGCCCAGGTCCAGGCATCGGAAAGCGAGATAGTGCCCTGCCACGCCGGATTGAGATAGGCAGCAGATGGCAAGCCAAAACCCACGATATTGAGCAGCAGAATGCCGAGAATGGCGCAACCACGAATGAAATCCAGCGCAAGATAGCGTTGCATCGAGTGACCTGACGGAGAGAGAAAACGGGCGGCAATAAGCCGCCCAAAGGATTAGCTGTGACGCACCGCGCGTAAGAACTCCTGGCGCGTATTCTGGCTGGACTTGAACAGGCCACCCAGTGATGTGGTGGTGGTGGCGCTGGTGGCATCTTTCACGCCACGCGCTTTCACGCAGTAGTGCACCGCATCAATCGACACCGCCACGTTGTTGGTGCCAAGCAAAGTTTGCAGCGCCACCAGCACTTGCTGGGTTAAGCGCTCTTGCACCTGTGGACGCTGGGCAAAGAACTGCACGATGCGGTTGATCTTCGACAGACCAATCACCTTCTCTTTCGGGATATAAGCGACGGTGGCTTTACCGTCGATAATCACGAAGTGGTGCTCACAGGTGCTGGTCAGGGTGATATCACGCACGGTGACCATCTCATCCACCTTCATCTTGTTTTCGATGACGGTGATTTTCGGGAAGTTGGCGTAATCGAGGCCTGAGAAGATCTCGTCCACGTACATCTTGGCGATGCGATGTGGCGTCTCCATCAGACTGTCATCTTCCAGATCCAGATTCAGCAGCTGCATGATTTGGGTCATATGACCGGCGATTTCACGCTTGCGGGTTTCGTCATCCATCTCGCGCACCGGGGCGCGTAACGGCGTTTCCAGGCCACGCGCCAGCAGCGCTTCGTGAACCAGGGCGGCTTCCTGACTTAAGGTGCTCATCGTACTCTTTCTCCGGCAGGTGATGCGCCCGCAGATCGTCGCCTGCGGGGGAAATTCTGAGCGCGTATTGTGAAACACAACGCGCGCGTAATCCAGCAATCAATCCAATCGGAGATGAAAGCTTTTCATGGTGCCGAACGGCGTAACACCAGTAAGCCCGCCAGAATCAGTGCGCCACCCGCTACCCACAAGGCAGGATCGAGGCGTTGCCACAGCAAACTGGAGATCCATGACAGCAGCGGCCCGCCCAACTGACCGACCGCGTAGCCGGTGGTCAGCAGACCGGCCAGATAGCGCGCGTGATGCGGCGCCAGCTCGCGACCGTATTGCAGCGTCAGCTGCACCACACATAAGAACCCGCCGCCGACTAACAGCGCGCTAATCAACAGCCCATCCAGCCCCGGCAGGACAATTGCGGAGATCACGCCCAAAGCCTGCGCCCAGAGCACGATCGCCAGCCGCAGATGGCTGCTGCCCCAGCGCCGCGTCAAAATGCCGAGCACGATGCCGATCACCGCCGCACCGCCAAACACCGGCCAGACAAACTGCGCCAGCGCACTGTCCGGGAAACGCGCGGCGGTCATCTGCGATAAGAAGGTTGCGGGCAGAATGTAACCAAAACCGGCGAGACTGTAGCTCAGCACCAGGCGTTTCAGGTTACCGTTGAGCACCAGCGGCGCAGGCGCCTGATCGGGCCGATGTAACTGTCCCGTGCGCGGTAAAAAACGCGCAATGGCGGCGATGAACAGTAGCGCCAGCAAACCATAAGCCGCCCAGCCCAGTGCCGCGCTGGCACCGCTGGCATGCAGCGCCACCGCCAGCATTCCGCTGATGAAAATCCCGGTGCCGGGTCCGGCAAACACCGCCGCCGACAAGCCTGGCCGTCCATGATGCAGCAGTTGCTCATTACTCCAAGCAGCGATCAGCACCATGGCCCAACCGCTGGCACCGCCAATCACAAAGCGGATCAAACCGTGCAGCCACGGCCCGCTGACGCAGGCAGAGAGCAGCGTCAGGATCACCGCGCCCCACACACCAGCCTGCAGCCGCCATTCGACACGCTTATGCGCGCGCATGGCATCAAAGGAGCCACACAGATAACCAAGATAGTTGAGCGCCGCCACCAGACTGGCGCTGGTCAGCGTTAACTGATGGTCCTGAATCATCAATGGCACCTGCGGGGTGAAAGCAAATCGCCCAATCCCCATCGCAACCACTAAACTTAAAAACGCGCTCAGCGCGACACGAAACGCCATTCCCACTCCCGTTCAGATTCTTTTAGCACTTGTTATTAGCATGCATGACGATTACACTCACAAAAAGTGAATAATATTAACCAAGTTGTTTACGGAAAGAGAATATGGATTTAGTACAACTCCGCATGTTCTGTTCTGTGGCTGAAACCGGTTCGCTGGCGCGCGCCGCGGAGCTATTGCATCGCGTGCCCTCTAATCTCACCACTCGTCTGCGCCAGCTGGAAGAAGAGATTGGCGTCGACCTGTTTATCCGTGAGAAGCAGCGTATTCGATTGTCGCCAATGGGCCACAATTTCCTGAATTATGCTCAGCGCATCCTTAGCCTGAGCGATGAGGCGCTGAATATGGCCCGTGCCGGAGAACCGGGTGGGAACTTTGCCTTTGGTTCGATGGAGAGCACCGCCGCGACCCGTCTTCCTGGCCTGCTGGCGGCTTATCATCAACGATTTCCCAACGTGGCGCTATCGCTGGTGACCGGCACCTCGGGCGATATCATCGATAAAGTGCGCGCCGGTACGCTGGCGGCCGCGCTGGTGGATGGCCCAGCCACCCATGACGATCTCAACGGCTGCATCGCCTTTCGCGAAGAGATGGTGCTGATCACCAGTCTCGATCACGACCCGATTACCAGCGCCCGCGACACGCAGCATGACACGCTGTTTGCCTTTGGTAACAGCTGTTCGTATCGCACCAAACTGGAGTCCTGGTATCGCGAAAGCCAGACCTCACCGAAAAGCGTGATGGAGATTCAGTCTTACCACGCGATGGTGGCGTGTGTGGCAGGCGGTGCGGGCGTGGCTATGATTCCGGCGTCGGTCCTGACGCAGATGCCCGGCCGCGCGCGCGTGCAGGAGCATGCATTGCCACCCGCTTATCGCGATACCGCCACCTGGCTGATGTGGCGCCGCGATGCCTTCACGCCCAACGTGGAAGCGCTGAAGTATTTGATTATTGAAATGTTTGATGACCGCCCACTTAACGATGAGTTGCTGCATCCGCTGCAAACCGCTGAGTGAGTTTTTAATTTTAAGTAAATCACGACATCTGAAGAAGAGGGATTGCATGAACATGATTAAAACCCGCGCTGCCGTTGCCTGGGCAGCGGGCGAACCGCTGAAAATCGAAGAAGTGGATCTGATGCCACCGCAGAAAGGTGAAGTGTTAGTGCGCATCGTCGCCACCGGCGTGTGCCACACCGATGCTTACACCCTGTCCGGTAAAGATCCGGAAGGCGTGTTCCCGGCGATCCTCGGTCACGAAGGCGGCGGCGTGGTGGAAGCGGTGGGCGAAGGCGTCACCAGCGTGGCGGTTGGCGACCACGTGATCCCGCTTTATACCCCAGAGTGCGGCAAATGTAAGTTCTGTCTGTCAGGCAAAACTAACCTGTGTCAGGCGATCCGCTCCACCCAGGGTAAAGGCCTGATGCCAGATGGCACCACCCGCTTCTTTAAAGACGGCAAGCCCATCTTCCACTACATGGGGACTTCAACGTTCTCTGAGTACACCGTGGTGCCGGAAATTTCACTGGCGGTGATCAGCAAAGAAGCGCCACTGGAAGAAGTGTGCCTGCTGGGCTGCGGCGTGACCACCGGCATGGGCGCCGTGATGAATACCGCCAAAGTGAAAGAAGGCGATACCGTGGCGATCTTCGGCCTCGGCGGCATTGGTTTGTCAGCGATCATTGGCGCGAAAATGGCGAAAGCCGGTCGCATCATCGGTATCGACCTGAACACCAGCAAATTCGATCTGGCGCGCAAACTGGGTGCCACCGATCTGATCAACCCGAAAGATTACGATAAGCCGATTCAGGATGTGATCGTTGAGCTGACCGACGGCGGTGTGGACTTCTCCTTTGAGTGCATCGGTAATGTGAACGTGATGCGTTCCGCGCTGGAGTGCTGCCACAAGGGCTGGGGCGAGTCAGTGATTATCGGCGTAGCCGGTGCCGGTGAAGAGATCTCCACGCGTCCGTTCCAGTTAGTGACCGGTCGCGTATGGCGCGGTTCGGCGTTTGGTGGCGTGAAAGGCCGTACCCAGCTGCCGGGCATCGTGCAGGATTATCTGGACGGTAAGTTCGCGCTGAACGATTTCATCACGCACACCATGCCGCTGGAAGAGATTAACGAAGCCTTTGATCTGATGCACGAAGGGAAATCCATTCGTTCGGTTGTGCATTTTAACAAGTAAAAAGGAGGCGTTATGGCATCCACTCTGGAACTGCTGGAAGAACATCGTATCTTCGGCGGCTGGCAGCAGCGCTGGCGTCATCAGTCGGCGGTGCTGAACTGCCCGATGACCTTCAGCATTTTCCTGCCGCCACCGCAGGATGACACGCCGCCGCCGGTGGTATGGTTTCTCGCCGGACTAACCTGTACCGACGAGAACTTCACCACCAAAGCCGGTGCGCAGCGTGTTGCCGCTGAGCTGGGGCTGGTGCTGATTATGCCGGACACCAGCCCACGCGGTGACGCAGTGGCCAACGACAGCGGTTACGATCTCGGTCAGGGCGCAGGTTTTTACCTCAACGCCACGCAGCAGCCCTGGGCGGCGCACTATCGTATGTTCGATTATCTCAGTGAGGAGTTGCCGGCCCTGGTGGCGGACAACTTCAAAGTGAGCGATCGTCAGTCGGTAATGGGTCATTCGATGGGCGGCCATGGCGCGCTGGTATTGGCGTTGCGTCAGGGTGGACGTTTTGCTTCGGCATCTGCGTTCGCTCCAATCGTCAATCCAACCGAAGTGCCGTGGGGACAAAAAGCGTTCACCGCTTATCTGGGAGAAGATCGCCAGACCTGGCGCGAGTGGGACAGTTGCCTGCTGATGCGTGAAGTGGAACAGCGCTTACCGATTCTGATCGATCAGGGTGATAGCGATCAGTTCCTCGCCGATCAGCTGCGTCCGGATCGCCTCGAAGCGGTAGCGCGTGAGCAAGGTTTCCCGCTGGAGCTGCGCGTGCAGCCGGGCTATGACCACAGCTACTTCTTTATCGCCAGCTTTGTCGAGGACCATCTGCGGTTCCACGCGAAGCATTTGTTGGTGTAGTTCACGTCAGTTGATGTGGAGACAGTAAGGGCGCACCAGGTGCGCCCTTTTTTAGCTGTGGCAGACTGCGATTGGCTAAAAAGCCGCATCGACATTCACCCTCGGCCTTTCTTGATGTTGAGCCTGAGCTTCTTTTCCGGCGTTTAAGCCAGCGATTCCGCCACCAGCCCATCGATCATCACCTGCGGCATGCCCTGCGAGCAGTGTTCAATACGCCCGCGTACGCCATACACCTGCGCCAGCGTGTCCGGCGTGATTACCTGTGACGGCTCGCCGTCAGCCAGCAAGGTGCCCTCTTTCAGCATCAACGCGTGATCGGCATGACGCAGTGCAATGTTGATATCATGCACCACGACCACAGTCACAATATTGCGCAGACGGGTTTCGCGACGTACTAAATCCATCACGTGGAACTGGTAATTAAGATCGAGCGCACTCAGCGGTTCATCCAGCAGCAGCAGTTCCGGACGGCGAATCAGCGATTGCGCCAGACCCACCAGCTGTTTCTGCCCACCCGACAACTGGTCCAGATAACGCATCGCTAAGTGGGCAATGCCCAGCTGTTCCAGCAGATGCATAATCTCGGCTTCACTTGATGCGCTGTGTAAGCCACCGGACGCACGTTGCGCCACGATGATTGACTCCAGCACATGCAGATGCACGCCTGCCGGCAAACTTTGCGGCAAATACACCACGCGCTGGGCACGACGGGCAAACGGCTGTGACATCAGCTCTTCGCCATTCAACCACAGTTCGCCCTGCCCTTTGCTCAGGCCCGCCAGTGCGCGCAGCAAGGTAGACTTACCGCAGCCGTTAGGTCCAAGTAGTACGGTGATTTTGCCGCGTGGCAGCATCGGCACGTTAAGATCTTCAATGACTTTACGCTTCGGATAACCGGCGTAGAAATGGCTGAGACCTAATCCCTGTTCCATTACACCGTCCCCCGATGACGCAGAATAATACTCAGGAAGAATGGCACGCCAACCAGTGAAGTGACGATACCCACTGGAATGATCACGCCTGGAATCAGGTTCTTCGACGCTACCGAGGCCAGTGACAGCACCAGTGCACCGACCAACGCACTGGCCGGCAGATAGTAGCGATGATCTTCACCAAACATCATACGAGCGATGTGCGGTGCCACCAGGCCAATAAAGCCAATCGGCCCGACAAAAGCCACCGCCAGCGCGGAGAGAATACTGATGCGCAGTAGCGTGGCGAGGCGCAAGCGGCGCACATCAATGCCGAAACTCACGGCACGATCTTCACCCAGGCGCAGCGCGGTCAGTTTCCAGCTGCTGAGCATCGAGAACGGGATCAGGATGGCGAAAGCCGCCGTGAGCACGCCGAGTTTTTCCCACGAAGCGCGCGCCAGGCTGCCCATGGTCCAGAACACCAGACCCTGCAAGGTATCTTCACTGGCGATAAACTGCATCATCGAGACCAGCGCGTTGAAGGTAAACACCAGCGCGATGCCAAACAGCACCACGCCCGACGTTGACACTTTGGTCCAGCGCGTCACGCCATCCAGCATCAGTGCGGCAAACAGCGCAAACACAAAGGCGTTCGCCGAGATAAACCACTGGTCTGGCACACCGGGAATACCGATGCCGAGAATAATTGCCAGCGCCGCGCCGAAAGCGGCCGCTGAAGAGACGCCGAGCGTAAACGGACTCGCCAACGGGTTATTGAGGATAGTTTGCATCTCAGCACCCGCCAGACCCAGCGAAAAGCCGACGACGACAGCCATCAACGCATAAGGTAAGCGGATATCCCAGACGATCACGCGCGTGCCCGCATCCACTGCATCAGGATGGGTGAGCGTTTGCCACAGGGTGTCGAGGGAGAGGCCCGCCGGGCCAAGCGTGAAATCAAGAATCACTGACGCCAGTATTGCCAGCACCAGTACGCCAATCAGCATCAGGCGCTGACGTAACACCTGACGATAACGCGTCATGGTATCGGCTTCGCGGTTATTTTCCGCCAGCAGCGCGGAATCCGTGGTCTGCATTGTTCTACCTGTTTCTTATCGAAATCATAACGGCAGCCACAATAGTGCAGGTGATAATAATTATCAATTATATCTGTATGACAAAGCCCAAAACGTTGTAACACGGTTCATCTTTGCCAAAAAAAAACGCCGCTAGCCAAAGGTAGCGGCGTTATGTCACCCACGTTTAACGCATTACTCTTTAAACGTCGGGAATTCCATTTCGCTGTACTTCACGAAGCGCGATCCGCGTGCCAGCTTGTAACCGAGCCAAATCAGCAGGAACAGCGGAATGCCGATGTAGGTCGCCGCCACGCCATACCAGTCAATACGATCCGCCAGAAACGCCTGGTAGTTCTGACCCAGTGTAATAATCAGGCACAGCACGAAGGCGAAAATCGGACCGAGCGGGAAGAAGCCGGAACGGTATGGCAGAGCCGCTAAATCATGCCCTTGCGCCACGTAGCCGCGACGGAAGCGGTAGTGGCTAATCGCAATACCCAGCCAGGCGATAAAGCCGGTCATGCCTGAGGTATTCAGCAGCCACAGATAGACTTCCTGGTTGCCGAACTTCGAGCTCAGGAAGCACAAACCCGCCACCACGGTGGTGGCAATCAGGGCATTACGCGGCACACCGCCTTTCGACAGTTTGGCAAAAATACGTGGAGCTTTGCCTTCCTGCGCCAGGTTGAACAACATGCGCGTTGAAGCGTACATGCCTGAGTTACCCGCTGACAGCACCGCCGTCAGGATCACCGCGTTCATTACCGCCGCTGCCGACAGTAATCCGGCATTCTGGAACACCAGTGTGAACGGGCTGATGGCGATATCAGTGACATCGTTATGCAGCAGTTTCGGATCGGTGTACGGCAAAATCAGGCTGATAATCAGAATCGCAAAGATATAGAACAGCAGAATACGCCAGAACACCTGACGCACGGCGCGTGGAATATTTTTCGCGGGATCCTGTGATTCACCGGCTGCGATGCCGATCAACTCTGTACCCTGGAACGAGAAGCCGACAATCATCGCCACGCCAATCATCGCGGCAAAACCGCCGGCAAAAGGTGCGTCGCCCACGGTCCAGTTATGCCAGCCGGCGTTTTCTGCACCGCGCATAATGCCGACGATCATCAGCACACCCACCACGATAAAGATGATGACGGTGGCAACTTTGATCAGCGAGAACCAGTATTCCGCTTCGCCGAAGCCTTTGACGGAAATGTAGTTAAGCAGGAACATCAGACCAAGGAACAGCGCGCTCCAGATCCAGCCCGGCGTATCCGGGAACCAGTAGTTCATCACCAGTTGCGAGGCGACGAGATCAACGGCGATGGTGACCGCCCAGTTGTACCAGTAGTTCCAGCCGAGCGCGAAGCCGAAGCCTTCTTCAACGTATTTAGAGCCGTAGGTGGCGAAGGAGCCAGAAACCGGCATAAACGCCGCCAGTTCGCCGAGGCTGGTCATCAGGAAGTAAACCATCAGGCCAATCAGCGCGTAAGAGAGTAATGCGCCACCGGGACCTGCCTGAGAAATGGTGGCACCCGAGGCGACAAACAGGCCGGTACCGATGGAACCGCCAATGGCGATCATGGTGAGATGGCGCGCTTTTAATTCACGGCGCAGCCCAGGTTGTTGTGTTGTTTTTGAGTCATTATGCATGTGTAAACGCTATGCTGGATAAAAATAAGGCGCGATTGTAGCAGCTAACCCCAGGCTGTATAGCATTCACGTCGGGTTATTAGTTACCTTCATAATCGGCGCGAAATTATTAGCCGTTTACGTAATGACAGCCGCGATTACTCGCGGCAATAGGAGAGAAATCGACTTAGCGCTTTCGACAAATGCTTCTGCCGATGATGAATGCGATACAGCGTGCGCGTCAGGCGTGGTAAGGGTACAGCCACTTCCACCAGCGTGCCCGCCTCCAGCAGATCGCTGATCACCCGGCGCGATAAACAGCTGATGCCCATGCCGTGACGCACCGCATGTTTGATTGCCTCAGAATTGCCCAGCTCCATGCCGAGTTGAAACTGCGGCAGGTGAGACAACAGCAGGTAATCAACAATTTCACGCGTGCCCGAACCGCGCTCACGCAGGATCCAGGGGGCGGCCGCCAGTGATGCCAGCGTAATCGGCTGTTGCAGGATCTCAGCATCAGGCGCGGCAAACACCACTAGTTCATCTTCCAGCCATGCTTCGCTAACGATATCCGGCTCGTGACACGGCCCTTCAATCAGGCCGATATCCACACGGAAATCCGCCACTGCGTTAATCGCATCCTGGCTGTTGCCGACGCTCAGTTCGAGCGGCAGCGTGGGGAAGTCACGACGATAGGCGGCGATCATCCCTGGCAGTAAGTAGTTGCCGATGGTGCTACTGGCAAACAGACGAATGGCGCCATTATCCTCTTTAAACAGCTGTTCGATCTCGCCGGCCTGTTCCAGCAATCCGACTGCGCGTGGATAGAGCAAACGACCATGCTCGTTCAGGGCCAGTCGTTTGCCGACACGATCGAACAGTTGCACCCCGAGCTGGTTTTCCAAATCGGCCAGCGCCGCACTGACCGCAGACTGCGACAGTGCCAGTACCTGCGAGGCCTGGGTGGTTGAACCGCTTTTCAACACTTCGGTAAAGACTTCAATCTGACGCAGCGTGATATGCATGCGCCCTCCTCACATTGCGTAACGCTTCACAAGATAAGCCACCACCGCTAACCAGACGATCACCGTCAGGAAGAATCCTGCCCAGCTGACAATCTTTTTGCCGCGTGCCCGCTGGACATCAGCCCGTTCTGCGCTGCTGATGCGAATTTCACGAGGAAGCAAACGCAGCAGGATGATCACACCCAGCGGGACGATAATGGCGTCGTCGAGTAAGCCGATAATGGGAATGAAATCAGGAATGAGATCGATGGGGCTGAGTGCATAGGCGACAATGCCAAATGCCAACAGCTTAAACCACCAGGGGGTACGCGGATCGCGGCAGGCAAACCACAGCGTGAGCACATCGCGTTTAATTAAGCGTGCCCAGCGGCGCAAGCGCTTCAACATCCCGACTCTTCCTTATTAGTTATACTGGTCAATGGACAATATATTACCAATTTAACTTTTAAACCAGTCAGGTTTAGGCGCAGGCAAGCAGCCGCCAGGAGATTGTCGGCGGAGTGTGTGTCAGGCTTTCATACCGATCAGTTCTTCCAGTTCTGTGTCACAGGCCGTGAACTCATCGGTAATGGTGCGAATCAGCCAGTCCTGATAGCCAAAGTTTTCCCGGCGGGAATAAAGGCATTCAGAGCGGTACAACTTTTTCGGATCGCTGGTATTGACTCCATAACGATAAAAATGGACCAGCGAGTTGTCGGTATCAGGCACAGCAAGCGTGAATCCGACTGCGCCGTTTCCATTATAAAAAAGGGTGACTGAGTCGGTTTTACCTAAAGTTAATTTATGGATTACGTTGAATTTTTCATGCTGTAAAGCGGTATCCAAAGTACTTCTATAAGCTGTTTTCATGGTTATAGTTAAAATTTTCTAATTTGTTAAACTATAGTTAACCAGAAAAAAAGCGCACCTGCTAACTTTGGTAGGTGTGTTCATCTTTTGGATAAGTGTTTACCCGTGCCGTTTTTCTCCCCACGAGCGATGCAACATTTCATGGCGGTAGCGCATCCGCTATGATGTGCCCTTTGCAGCAGCAATCGCCAACCAGGAGAGCGGCATGAAATATATCGGCGCACACGTCAGTGCATCAGGCGGCGTAGACCAGGCAGTTATCCGTGCCCACGAACTCGAAGCCACAGCCTTTGCGCTGTTCACCAAAAATCAGCGCCAGTGGAAAGCCGCCCCGCTTTCAGGTGAAGTGATTGATGCCTTCAAAACCGCCTGTGAGAAATACAACTTCACTTCCGCGCAGATTTTGCCGCATGACAGCTACCTGATTAACCTCGGCCATCCGGTGATGGATGCGCTGGAGAAATCCCGAGAGGCGTTTCTTGATGAGATGCAGCGCGCCGAGCAATTGGGGCTGACATTGCTGAATTTCCACCCTGGCAGCCATTTGAAGCAGATTGAAGAAGAGGCGTGCCTGAAGCGCATCGCCGAATCGATCAATATCGCGCTGGATAAGACCCAGAACGTGGTGGCAGTGATTGAGAATACCGCCGGTCAGGGCAGCAACCTTGGCTTCCGTTTCGAACACCTCGCCACCATTATTGAGCACGTCGAAGATAAATCTCGCGTCGGCGTGTGTATCGATACCTGCCATGCATTTGCTGGCGGCTACGATCTGCGGACAGAAGAAGCCTGCGTGGAGACCTTTGCCGAATTCGAACGCATCGTTGGTTTCCAGTTCCTGCGCGGCATGCACCTGAATGACGCCAAAAGCACGCTCGGCAGCCGCGTGGATCGCCATCACAGCTTAGGTGAAGGCAACATTGGCAAGACGGTGTTTAGCTGGCTGATGAAGGATAAGCGCTTTGATGGCATCCCGATGATTCTGGAAACCATCAATCCGGATATCTGGAAAGATGAGATTGCGTGGCTGAAGTCGGAACAACAGGCGTAAAACAGACAGCAAAAAGGGAGCCGCAGCTCCCTTTTTCTTATCCCGTGAAAATTACGCGGCTTTCGCCAGCTCTTCTTCCGGACGTTTCAGAATCGCGTAACCGAGGCCAGCCACTGCGGTACCAATCACAATCGACATCAGATAACCCAGCACCGGGGTGATTGCACCCGGGATCAGCAGTACAAACAGACCACCGTGAGGTGCCATCAGTTTCGCGCCAACCAACATGGATACCGCGCCAGTGATTGCACCGCCGACGATGCAGCAAGGCAGCACACGCATAGGGTCACGCGCCGCAAACGGAATTGCACCTTCAGAGATGAAGCACAAGCCGAGCACCAGTGCCGCTTTGCCCCCTTCCTGCTGACCTTTGTTGAACTTACGACGTGCAACAATTGTTGCCAGGCCCATCGCTAACGGTGGCACCATACCGGCGGCCATGATCGCGGCCATCGGCGCATAGGTTTGCGAACTCAGCAGGCCAACACCGAAGGCGTACGCCACTTTGTTCACCGGGCCACCCATGTCGGTACACATCATGCCACCGAGGATCGCGCCCAGCAGTACCGCATTGGCGGTGCCCATGTTCGCCAGCCAGTGCGTCAGACCGCTCATGATGCCCGCAACAGGTTTACCCACCACGTAAATCATCAGCAGGCCGGTAATTAAACTCGCTACCAGCGGAATGATCAGGATCGGTTTTAACGCTTCCATACTTTGCGGCAGTTTAACTTTGCTGCTCAGCATCTTCGCGGCGTAACCGGCAATGAAGCCAGCGATGATACCGCCAAGGAAACCGGCGTTAATGCTGGTGGCGATCATACCGCCAATCAGACCCGGAGTCAGACCCGGACGGTCGGCAATCGAGAAAGCAATAAAGCCGGCCAGCACCGGTACCATCAGCGCGAAGGCACTGCCGCCACCAATCTGCATCAGCGCAGCCGCTAAGGTGCCCTGCTCTTTAAATGCGGTGATACCAAAGGCAAAGGAGAGCGCGATGCTCAAACCACCCGCTACCACCATCGGCAGCATGTAGGACACGCCGGTCAGCAGGTGACGATAAGCACCGGCTTTCTCTTTGCTGTCGCTTTGCGTGCTGGCTGACGCGTTGCCGCTCGGTTGATAGGTTTTGGCTTCAACCTGCGCTTTATCCAGTTCCTGCGCGGTTTTCTTCAGCGCAAGGCTGGTTGAGGTGCGGTACATCGGCTTGCCAGCGAACTTCGCCAGGTCCACATCGATATCTGCTGCCACGATCACCAGATCGGCCGCCGCCACCTCTTCAGGGGTGATGGCGTTGCCGGCCCCCACGGAACCACGGGTTTCGACTTTCACCCACCAGCCGCGTTTGGTCGCTTCTGCCTGAATCGCCTCAGCCGCCATAAAGGTGTGCGCTACGCCGGTTGGGCAAGCGGTGACCGCAACAATGCGTTTCTGACCGGTGCTCTGAGCGGCAGCAGGAGCAGTAACCGCCGCAGCGCCATGCCAGACCTTGGCACTGGCTTTAGCCTGATTAATGGCCGCCAGCGGATCGCGCAGCGCCTGCTGCACATCGACCAGCGCCACGGATTTGCCTGCCAGTTGTGCATCGTTCGGCACAGCATGGCCAGCAACCAATACCAGTTCAGCATCGGCCGCGTTGTCAGTCAGCGTCAGGCCAGCCTGTGCTGCGGTTGCGCGCAGACGTTCTAAAGCCAGATGTCCTGATGCCAGTCCCAGTGAAGAATCTTTTATCAGCAGCGTTTTCATTATCGCTCTCCTGCTGTTAGTTAACGGGTTGTAAGTCGACGCGCGCCATCATCGCGGCCAACTGGGTACGATCGGTCACACCAACGTTGCTCTGGCTCACCGCCATCGCAGCCACTGCGGTAGCCAGACGCAAGGTATGCTCGCTGGATTCACGCATCAGCAGCCCGTAAATCAGGCCGCCGACCATTGAATCTCCCGCGCCTACGGTGCTGACCACTTCACAGGCTGGTGGTTTGGCGATCCATTCGCCAGAGGCGTTGACCCACAGTGCGCCTTCCGCACCAAGGGAAATCACCACATGGGCAATGCCCTGCTCACGCAGTTCATGCGCGGCTTCGATCACATCCTGCAAGGTTGGCAGTTTGCGGTCGGCCCAGATTTCCAGTTCACGACGGTTCGGCTTCACCAGCCACGGCGCGGCTTTCAGCCCCGCCACCAGCGCTTCACGACTGCTGTCGAAAATGATGCACGGACACAGGGTGCGCAGATCGCTCATCCATTTGGTGAACGCTTCCGGCGCTACGCCTGCTGGCAGGCTGCCGCTGACGCACACCATGTCAAATTGTCCCAGCCAGGTCAGCGAATCGGCAGTGAAGCGATCCCAGTCCTGCGCGGTGACGTTAAAGCCGGAGAAATTCAGGTCGGTAACTTCACCGTCTTTCTCCGTCAGCTTGACGTTGATGCGGGTACGGCCCTGCACCACCTGAAAACGGTTGGCGATACCCAGCTCGCTGAACAGCTGCTGGAAACCATCCTGATTCTCTTTGCCGAGGAATCCACCGACGGTGACGTCGATACCCAGGTCTTTCAGCACTTTGGCAACGTTGATGCCTTTACCCGCCGCGTGCAGACCGGTGGTTTTCACCAGGTTAACTTCACCACGTTCGATTTCTGGCGTATAGCCCACCAGATCGTAAGCGGGATTCAATGTGATTGTGGCAACGCGGCGGCTCATGCGACCCCCTCGCCCAGGCCAGAATTGATGGCCTCTTCGATGGCATTCAGCGCCTGCTGTGCATCTTCACCGCTGGCGGTAAAGCGCAGGCGATGGCCTTTTTTCACGCCCAGCGCGACAACTTTCATCAGGCTGCGTCCGTTGGCCGGTTTGCCGCTGCCGTCAAGGTTGGTGACGGTGATGTCACTGTTGAACTGTTTAATGACCGTAACCAGCGCAGTACCCGGACGTGCGTGCAGTCCGTGCTCGTTGCGGATAGTAAATTCAGCCACCAGTTGATCCGCGCTTTCGTCCACTTCACTGGTCAGCAGCGCGAGGATGCCTGCCGCGTCGGCTTTCAGCAGACGTTCAGCTTTGTTGCTCAACAGCAGATTGCTCAGATAACCCAGCACTTCCAGCGGACGATCGTCAGTGGCGGCCACGGTCAACAGCAGCGCCACATTTTCGCCCTGATGCACGAATGGCGTGGCGGTACGGCTGACTGCGATGGCGCTACCAAGGTTGCCATTGGCGCTGTCACTCAGCCAGATGCCCTGTCCGAGGCTCAGCGGCGTTCGCGAAACCGCATCCGCCACAAACGCCGCTTCAACAGCTCCTGCAGCCTGTAAACGTCCAGCGTTCAGCGCCTGCAAGGTGATGAGATCGCTGGCTGCAACGTCAACCGCAATCAGCGAGGTATCGAATTTGAACTCAGCCGCCTGCTTTTCACCCATCAGGATGGCACGGAGATCATCGGCTGAAGCGGTTTTCAACTGCTCTGCGATACTGTCATCGCTCAATACGTGAGTCAGCTGGCGCAGCAGCGCAAGATGTTCATCTGATTTTGCCGCGATACCGATGGCGACATAAGCCGTTTGCCCGTCACCCCACTCCACGCCCTGCGGGAACTGATAAACCTGTACGCCGGTCTTCAGCACCATATCGCGCGTATCGGTGGTGCCATGCGGAATGGCAATACCATTCCCCAGGAAAGTGGTGGTCTGCTGTTCGCGCGCCAGCATGCCGTTAACGTAGCCTTCCGACACATTACCGGCTGCGGTTAACGCAGCGGCAACCTGACGGATAGCCTCTTCTTTATTTTGTGCACTGGCACAGGTATGGATGGCCTGAACGTCGAGCTGGAACATATTTCTCCTCGCTTGCTGAAATTGAATCGTTTCAGCTTAATGGCGAAAAATTACGCTGTACTTCTCGGGGGTTACCGAGAAGACAACGCTGAAACGTTTCAGGGAATATGGTACAGCATGAGAAAGCAGGCAAGAAAATGCGCGATCGGCGTAGCAGATTTTTGATGTTCCGCACACTTCAGATCGGATTTAAGATTTTTCAGGCCTGTACGGCTGACGTCATTGCTGTAACGCATTGGTCACATAAGGCAAATTCTTCAGCACCGCGTCAGCAATTTAAGGCGCGGTATCTGCTTCGAGTTGTAACAGGAAGGTCATCGCGGCTTCGCGACTGTTGCCGCACATCTCTGCGCTGGGCTGTAAACCCGCACAGACTGCGGGACGCAGCGGAGAACCAAAAATTTTGCAGCGCTGATGGTCATCCAGCTGAACGCAGCGGGTATTGGCCGGTTTGCCCTGGGGCATGCCGGGAATCGGGGAAGAGATTGAGGGGGCTGTGCAACAGGCACCGCACTGGTCACGACAATACATCATGCGCTCCTGAGGATTTCGTCGCGACAATAGCAGGCTGATGACGGGAATACCATGCGCGGGCAACAATTTTACACTGCCTCCCTTGCCTGTTTTTCACGGCGCGAGTAACGTGGCGCGCATTAACCTTTTCACAGCGAGTTATCCCCATGCCAAAGGCAAATGAAATCAAAAAAGGAATGGCTGTTACCTGGAACGGCAAACTATTGCTGGTAAAGGACATTGATGTCCAGAGCCCAAGCGCACGCGGTGCTGCCACCCTCTATAAGATGCGTTTTACCGACGTGCGCACTGGCCTGAAAGTGGAAGAGCGCTTCAAGGGTGACGATATTATCGATGCCATTCAGCTTAGCCGTCGCGCCGTGACCTTCTCTTATATAGACGGTGACGAGTACGTGTTTATGGATGATGAAGATTACACGCCCTATAGCTTCAAGAAAGATCAGATTGAAGAAGAACTGCTGTTCATCCCTGAAGGCGGTATTCCTGGCATCCAGGTGTTAACGATGGAAGGTCAGGTGCTGGCGCTGGAGCTGCCACAGACGGTGGATATGGAAATTGTCGATACTTCACCGGGCATTAAAGGCGCTTCCGCCAGCGCACGCACCAAACCCGCGGGCATGAGCACCGGCTTGTCGATCCAGGTACCGGAATACCTGAGCAATGGCGATCGCATCCGTATTCACGTGGCTGAACGCCGCTATATGAGTCGCGCGGACTAACCGCACGATTTTATCCGGCCGCTGAAGGTTGTTATAGTATAACAACGTCGTGCGCGCCGGGTATGTTGTCCGCGCGCCTGAAAATGGAGCCTGTAATGACGCGCGTTAATGTAATCACCGGATTTCTCGGCAGCGGTAAAACCACCACCCTGCTGCATCTGTTAGCCCACAAACCCGCCAATGAGAATTGGGCGATTCTGGTTAACGAGTTTGGCGAAGTGGGTATTGACGGCGCACTGCTCGCCGATCGTGGTGCCACGCTGAAGGAAATTCCTGGCGGTTGCATGTGTTGTGTGAACGGCCTGCCGCTGCAAGTCGGACTCAATATGCTGCTCAAGCAAAATAAGCCCGACCGTCTGATTATCGAACCCACCGGCCTTGGCCACCCTAAACAACTGCTGGATATGCTGCGTGCCGCCGTGTATCAACCCTGGATTCAGGTTGATGCCACCATCACGCTGCTCGATCCCCGTCAGTTAGCCGATGCGCGTGTTGTCGAGAATGAAAACTTCCGCGATCAACTCACCGCAGCCGATATTATCGTCGCCAATAAAAGCGATCGCTGGAGCGAGGAAGATCGTCAGCGTTTGCAGCAATGGCAGCAGCATAATCTGGGCGATCGCCAACTGGTCGAATCCGCGTGGGGTAACGTTGATCCCGCGTTACTGTGCCAGTCCGCATTGGCGGATCGTGCGGTTCCTGAAGCGGCCCATCATCATCATACTTCACGGCCAAAAGGACTGGCGGCACTGAAACTTGAGGGTTCCGCACGCTGGCGCCGTGCATTGAACGAAGGCCAGGGCTACGCATCCTGTGGCTGGATTTTTGATGGCGATACGGTGTTCGATGCCATTCCGGCGCTAGAGTGGGCGCGGCTTGCACCGGTGGATCGCGTTAAAGGCGTACTGCGCACGCCAGACGGTCTGGTGAATATCAATCGTCAGGGTGACGACTTCTTTATGGAAACACGCACCACCACGCCACCGGACAGCCGCATTGAGTTAATCCACCACCAACCCGTTGACTGGAACGTTTTGCAAACAACCTTGTTGAGGATTCGTTTAAATTAGCTGCGTTAGGTTGCCCCGTTATCTTTCTTTTTGAGTCTATTTTTTATGCGCGCGTCTCGTTTAATCACCATCCTGCTGCTCAATGCACTGGGGATCATGCTGTTCTTTTCGTGGTACCTGCCGCCGGACCATGGCTTCTGGTTTGGTATCGACAAAGCCATCTTCTATAGCTTCAACGATCGGATGGTGGATCACCACGGCTTCGCTTTACTGGTGGCGATCACCAATTTCCGTGGTTTTGACGCGGTATCGCTGCTGGCGATGGGTCTGCTGTATCTCTGGTTCTGGCGTCGTGAAACGCCGCAAGGCCGCCGCCGTATGCTGGCCATTGGCATTACCATGCTGCTCACCGCCGTGGTGCTGAATCAACTGGGTCATTTAATCCCGGTGCAACACGCCAGCCCAACGCTGTTCTTTGATAACGTGCATCGCGTGAGTGAACTGACCGGGATTCCGGCGAAAGATGCTTCCAGCGATAGCTTCCCTGGCGATCACGGCATGATGTTGATTATTTTCGCCTGCTTTATGTGGCGTTATTTCGGCTTCCGCGCTTTCCTGATAGGTTTGGTGATTGTGGTGGTGTTCGCTCTGCCGCGCGTGATGGCCGGTGCGCACTGGTTTACGGATATTGCCGTGGGATCGATGTCGGTGATTCTGGTGGGATTGAGCTGGTGTTTATTAACTCCGCTCAGTGACAAACTGGTGAATTGGCTCAATCGCGCCCTGCCTGGGAAATATAAGCCACGCACATAATTGTTAAGCGCGGATGACAATAAGCAGAAAAGTCGATCATCCGCGCTTATCGAATTCAGAAATACATTATTAGCAGGCTAACGTTTTTCTATTAAAAGAAAACATTATGATGCAAAACGCGTAACAATCGCCTTTTTCCTGGCTTGTCCAGCCAGAAGCCTCTCAAAATCAGCCCTAGCGCCGGAATTAGCCCCTGAAAACCCGCCTTATTGGCTATTAAATCGCTACCAATCGTTGATAAAGTAACCATTGTGTTACGGATTGATTTCACATCAATAAAAGCTATAAAAATTTATATAAAAGCACTCGCCACGCGGTCTGTAATCGGTTAACCTCAAACGCGATTACTTAGAGTGCAGCATAAAATTCGGTGCCTTATGCAACAAAAATGTGTTCATTAACACATTTTAGTAATTAAGGAATTGTCTTAAGCCTTAGCTCTTATTAATCTCAAACCCGTTTTGTCATCTGGCTGGCGACATTGTGTCGTAAGGACTTCAAAGGAACACACGTATAATGGTCAAGTCTCAACCAATACTGAGATACCTCAGGCGGATCCTTCCCGCAGTAGCATTAGCAACACTCTTATCGGCATGTAGTAGTACGCATAACGGTCAGAACGCGAATAACGAGAATCATGAAGTTAACAACCAGAATGGTTTTTTACTTCAAGCGTCTCAGGACGAATTTGAACAAATGGTGCAGAATGTGGACGTTAAGTCCCGCATCATGGAACAGTACAGTGACTGGAAAGGTGTTCGTTATCGCTTAGGCGGCGACACCAAACGCGGTATTGATTGTTCTGCTTTTGTTCAGCGCACCTTTCGCGAGCAGTTCGGTTTAGATTTACCCCGTTCAACGTCAGAACAGCAGGATACGGGCAAAGAGATTTCTCGCGGCAAACTGCGCCCGGGTGATTTAGTCCTGTTCCGTGCCGGTTCTACCGGACGACACGTTGGCATCTATCTGGGTAACGATAACTTCGTTCACGCGTCCACCAGCAGTGGTGTGATGATCTCCAGTTTAAACGACAGTTACTGGAAAACGCGTTACCGTGAAGCCCGCAGGGTTTTAGCTAAAAACCCTAGCTAACGTATCCTTTTGAAGATCCTCTCAGCCAGAGAATCAGAAAACGCTGCCCAGGCAGCGTTTTTTTTCGCCTGCCGTTTCTTAACGCAAATCCGATAGATAAAAAGTAATTGAGAATCAGAAATATAACGAGACTTTTCGCGCTTCCTCGTTATATTCTCGTTTGCTTACTGGCAGCAAATTGTTGCGTCTTCGTCGGCTGAAAAAACCCGTCCTGATGCAATGTTTTACGCCAGATACCAGCGAGCAGTAGTGCACGATTTACATAATAATAATGGCGCCATAAAGGGGAATGCACTCCATGCCACTGTCGGGGACGTTAAAACGTCATGCAACCTATTCGCGCCGTATCGCCTGGAGTAGTGCGATCATCGGCGGTGTGTTCTTTCTGTTGTTTGTCATCGTACTGCTGACGCTCACCTGGCAAAAACGAGTACAACAACATGAACAGTTGCTGATCCATAGCCGCGACGATCTACAACAGGTGATGTCGACCCTGGTGGATACCCTTTATCCATTGCAACAATACACCCAGCTTGAATGCAGTAGCGTCAGCCGCGAACTCACTTCACGTGCCGCCTTTGCCGGCAATATCCGCGCGATTTTGCTGGTACGTAACAGTAATGCCTATTGTTCATCTGCTACCGGCGCCTTTCTGCTGCCTGCGAATGATATTTCGCCACAATCGGAGCTGGAGCGCGATCGCGATTTACGCTTACTGGAAGGCACGCCCCTCTTGCCAACCAAACCGGCGCTGGCGTTGTGGATGAAGAATCCAGGCTCAGCTGAGACCGGCATTCTCGCCACCATGAATATCAGCCTGACGCCTTATCAGCTGCTGGCTTCTTATCATCCCGAAATCACCGGTATGGCGTTGGTGATTGGCGATAAAGCCCTGCTGAGTGGCAAGAATCAGGTGGTGAACATCCACGATTTACCACCAGCCTTGAAAGAAATGAGTTTTAAAGATAATGGCATGCGCTTCGTGCTGTACGGTACGACGCTGGCGCAACGCGATTATCATCTGATCCTGCTGACCGGCCTCCTCTCAGCCCTGTTTATGAGTGCGGGCAGCTGGCTGCTGCTGACGCTGTATCAGCGTCCTGGCAAAGAGATTATGCAGGGCATTAAACGTGGTCAGTTTCATGTTGAATATCAGCCCCTGGTCACCGCCCACGATGGGCAACCGTATGGCGTTGAAGCACTACTGCGCTGGACACATCCCACCGAGGGAATGATTCCCCCGGATGCCTTTATTAGCAACGCCGAAGCGCAAAATCTGATTATTCCCCTGACTCAGCATTTGTTTAAGCTGGTGGCACGCGATGCGAAGTTCCTCTGCCAGCAACTGCCGCGCGGCACGCGTATGAGCCTGAACCTTTCCCCTCTGCATCTCGCATCAGAAAGTTTTCGTCAGCATGTGCAGGAGTGGATTGCCGACATGCCAAAAGACCACTTCAACTATGTTTTTGAAATCACCGAACGCACCATGGTGGGCGAAAGAAATGCTGGCGAGATTTTTGCCTGGCTGCATGAGCAGGATATTAAAATTGCCATTGATGACTTCGGCACTGGCCACAGCGCATTGATCTATCTTGAACGCTATCCGTTTGATTACCTCAAAATCGATCGCGGTTTTGTACAGAGTATTGGTACCGAAACGGTGACCTCACCGGTACTGGACGCGGTATTGCTGCTGGCGAAGAAGCTCAATCTCAAAACCGTGGCAGAAGGCGTTGAAACCGGCGATCAGGCAGCGTGGCTGGTGAACCGTGGGGTGACACATCTGCAGGGATATTTATTCAGCCGCCCGCTGCGTCCGGAAAACCTGATCAGTTATTACCAACGTCAGGCAGCACTCGGTTAACGTCACGCTATCGTCACGAAACTGCTACCATTCAGTGCGGATTATTTAAGGAGAGCGCCCCACTTATGCTGCTGCGTCTTGTCACCGCGTTGTTGGTTTGTAGCGCCATCGCGCCACTGCATGCGGAAACCATCAATGAGAGTTATGCCTTTGCCAAGCTGGGCGAACCGAAGTATGTGGTGAATTTCACCCATTATGATTACGCAAATCCCGCTGCGCCTAAAGGCGGCAAGATGACCATCGCGGTGGTTGGCACTTACGATAACTTCAATCGCTTTGCTTCACGCGGTAATCCTGGCGTCGGCACCGATACGCTGTATGACGGGCTGTTCACCACCTCCGATGATGAGCCTGGCAGCTACTATCCCTTGATTGCTGAATCCGCCCGTTATCCCAGCGATTATCACTGGATGGAAGTGTCCATCAATCCGCATGCGCGTTTTCAGGACGGCAGCCCGATCACCGCCAAAGATGTTGCCTTCACCTTCCAGAAATTTATGACCGAAGGGGTGCCACAATTTCGCGTGGCGTTTCGTGGGGTTGAAGTAAAAGCGCTCAACAATCTCACCGTGCGTATCGACATGCCGAAACCAGACAAGGACATGATTCTGAGCTGGCTAACGCTGCCGGTTTTGCCGCAAGCCTTCTGGCAGAATAAAAAATTTAATGAGCCTATTGGTTATCCCCCGCTTTCCAGCGGCCCCTATCGCATCACGTCTTATAAGCCAGGCCAGTTCATTCAATACAGTCGGGTGAAAAACTATTGGGCGGCAAATCTGCCGGTCAATCGGGGACGTTATAACTTTGATACGCTGCGCTACGATTACTATCTTGACGACAACGTCGCTTTTGAAGCCTTCAAAGCCGGCGCGTCCGATCTGCGCGAAGAGGGGTCGGCGAAGAAGTGGGCCACACAATACCGTGGGCGCAACTTTGATAGCCACGCCATCGTGAAATCGACCACGCCAAATACCGTCTCTACCGATACTCGCTGGCTGGCCTTTAACAATGAAAAACCGCTGTTTGCCGATCGTCGTGTGCGTGAGGCGCTGACGCTGGCATTTGATTTCGAGTGGATGAACAAAGCGCTGTTTTACGGGGCCTACAAACGCACTGACAGCTATTTCCAGAACACCGCTTATGCGGCCAAAGGCTATCCGAAAGCCGACCAGCTCATTCTGCTGGCACCGTATAAAGCACAGTTGCCTGCTGAAGTGTTCAACAACGAATACGCACCGCCGCGTTCAGAGGGCAGCGGCTTCGATCGCGGTAATCTGCTAAAAGCCATGACACTGCTGAAAGAAGCGGGCTGGCAGATTAAAAATCAGCAGCTGGTGAACGATAAAACCGGTCAGCCCTTCCGCTTTGAACTGCTGATGCGCAGCGGCACGCAGAACGATTGGGCACTGCCGTTCCAGCATAGCTTGCAGCGTCTGGGGATTCAGGTAGAGTTGCGGCAAATTGATAGCTCGCAGTATTTGCGCCGTTTGCGCGAAGGCGATTACGATATGATCCCCTCGCTTTACTACGCAATGCCTTCGCCTTCCACCAGCCTGCGTACCATTTGGCAGTCGCAATACATCGACTCCTCCTGGAACACCCCTCGGGTGAAAGATCCCATCGTGGACCATTTCGTGCAGGAGATTGTCGATCATCAGGGCGATGAAAAAGCGCTGCTGCCGCTGGGTCAGGCGCTGGATCGTATTCTGTTATGGAATGCCTATATGATCCCGATGTGGTACAACGCCGAACAGAGGCTGGCATACTGGGATAAATTTTCCCGCCCTGAAATCAAACCCGCGTATGCAACCGGGTTAGAGAACTGGTGGTATGACGTGAACAAAGCCGCACAATTGCCGGCCGACAGACGCTGAGGAGAGCGGTTTGGGTTCCTATTTCCTGCGCAGGTTGCTGCTGATTATTCCCACACTGTGGGCGATCATCACCCTGAACTTTTTTATCGTGCAGATTGCGCCCGGTGGACCGGTGGATCAGGCGCTGGCGAATGCGCAATTTGGTCATAGCTCCGGTTTTTCCTCGGGTAGTGCTGGAGATGTCGGCGGTCGCGGTGCGCTGGCGCATGATAATCCGGGCGACAGCCAATATCGCGGCGCGCGTGGCCTTGATCCTGAGGTGATCGCCGAGATCAAACACCGCTACGGTTTTGATAAACCGCTGCTGCAGCGCTATGGCGAAATGCTGTGGAACTATATTCGTTTTGATTTTGGCGACAGTCTGTTCCGCAGCGCCTCGGTGCTGCAGCTGATCAAAGAGAGCTTGCCGGTTTCCATCAGCCTGGGCTTGTGGAGTACGTTGATCATTTATCTGGTCTCGATTCCGTTAGGGATTAAAAAGGCAGTGCGCAACGGCAGCGCTTTCGATATCTGGAGCAGTACCTTTATCATTTTCGGTTACTCCATCCCGGCCTTTCTCTTCGGCATCATGCTGATTGTTCTGTTTGCCGGTGGCAGCTATTTCGATTGGTTCCCGCTGCGCGGGCTGACCTCGCCGCAGTTTGATACGCTGCCGTGGTACAGCAAGATTGGCGACTATCTCTGGCACATCACGCTGCCGGTTCTGGCCACGGTGATCGGCGGTTTTGCCACGCTCACTATGCTGACCAAAAACTCATTCCTAGATGAGATCCGCAAACAATATGTGGTCACCGCACGCGCCAAAGGACTGGATGAAAAACGTATTTTATACGGCCACGTGTTTCGCAACGCCATGCTGCTGGTGATCGCCGGTTTCCCTGCCACCTTTATCAGCATGTTCTTTACCAGTTCGGTCTTGATTGAAGTGATGTTCTCCCTCAACGGACTCGGCTTGCTGGGTTACGATGCCACTATTCAGCGCGACTATCCGGTGATGTTTGGCACGCTGTATATCTTTACGCTGATTGGCTTGCTGATGAATATTCTCAGCGATCTGACCTATACGCTGGTCGATCCACGCATCGATTTTGAGGGGCGCTAATGGGTTTATCGCTAATCAACCAGCAGCGCTGGCAACGCTTTCGCCATAACCGCCGTGGTTACTGGTCGCTGTGGATTTTTTTGCTCATTTTTGTGCTTTCACTCGGTGCGGAGTTACTGGCCAATGACAAGCCACTGCTGGTGCACTACCAGCAGCGCTGGTACATGCCGCTGCTGTTCAATTACAGCGAGAGTGATTTTGGCGGCGACTTTGCCACCCCGGCCGATTACCAGGACCCGTGGCTAAAACAGCGGATCGATCAGCAGGGATGGGCGCTGTGGGCACCGATTCGTTTCAGTGACAGCACCATTAATTTCGCCACGGATGTGCCCTTCCCTTCTCCGCCCTCGAAGCAGAACTGGCTGGGTACTGACGCTAATGGTGGTGATGTACTGGCGCGTTTACTGTACGGCACACGCATCTCGCTGCTGTTTGGTATCTTACTGACGCTGTTCTCCAGCGTGATCGGCATCGTGATCGGCGCCGTGCAGGGTTATTTTGGTGGTCGCGTCGATCTGGTTGGTCAGCGCCTGATTGAAGTGTGGTCTGGTATGCCGTCGCTGTTTTTATTGATTCTGCTCTCCAGTGTGATTCAACCCGGCTTCTGGTGGCTATTGCTGGTCACCGTGGTGTTTGGCTGGATGAGCCTGGTGAGCGTGGTGCGGGCCGAGTTTCTGCGCACGCGTAACTTTGATTATGTGCGTGCGGCGCGCGCGCTCGGCGTGAGTGACGGACGCATTATGCTGCGTCACATGCTGCCGAACGCCATGGTGGCCACGCTGACCTTCCTGCCCTTTATTTTATGCGGTTCGATTACCACCCTCACCTCACTGGATTTCCTTGGCTTCGGCTTGCCGGTGGGTTCTCCTTCGCTGGGTGAACTGCTGTTACAGGGCAAAAACAACTTACAGGCGCCGTGGCTGGGACTTTCCGGCTTCTTCGCCCTCGCGCTGATCCTCTCGCTGTTGATCTTTATCGGTGAAGCGGTACGTGATGCTTTTGATCCCAGCCGGGGGGTGAAATGAGCCTGTTAAGCGTCAATCATCTCGCCGTGGCCTTCAATCAGCGCCGCGTGGTGGAAGATATCTCTCTGCAGATTGAGGCCGGTGAAACTCTGGCGCTGGTCGGTGAATCCGGTTCAGGCAAAAGTGTCACCGCGCTCTCGATTATGCGCCTGCTGCCGCAACCACCTGTGACCTATCCGCAAGGTGAGATCCTATTCAATGGCCAAAGCATCTTGCAGGCCAGCGAACGCGAGATGCGCGGCCTGCGCGGCAACCAGATGGCGATGATTTTCCAGGAACCGATGGTGTCGCTCAACCCGCTGCACAACGTTGAGAAGCAGCTGTATGAAGTGCTGTCTCTGCATCGCGGGATGCGCAAAGAAGCGGCGCGCGGCGAAATTCTTAGCTGTCTCGATCGCGTTGGCATCCGCAATGCAGCATCACGCCTCGGCGATTTCCCGCATCAGCTGTCCGGTGGAGAGCGTCAGCGCGTGATGATTGCCATGGCGTTACTGACGCAACCAAAACTGCTGATTGCCGATGAGCCCACCACCGCGTTGGATGTCACAGTACAGGCACAGATTCTGCGCTTGCTGCGTGAACTGCAGCGTGAACTGAATATGGGCATGCTATTCATCACCCACAACCTCAATATCGTCCGCCAGCTGGCGCATCGCGTTACGGTGATGCGCAATGGTCAGGAAGTGGAACACGACCTTTGCAAGCCACTGTTTAGCCAGCCACAGCATCCCTATACACGCGAATTACTCGCCGCAGAGCCGGATGGCCAACCGGTGCCGCTTATCGATACCCAACCGCTGCTGCAGGTCAAAAACCTGCACGTGGGCTTTCCGATTAAACGCGGATTGTTCAAACGCAGCGTGGCGGAAAAAACCGTGCTCAGCGATCTCAACTTCACACTGCGTCGGGTTGAAAGCCTTGGTTTGGTGGGGGAATCCGGTTCAGGCAAAAGCACCACCGGATTGGCGCTGCTGCGTTTGATTGCCGCGCGCGGTGAGATTTGGTTTGACGGTCAGCCGCTGCATAGCCTATCGCGTAAACAGCTTTTGCCGCTGCGTCCGCATATTCAAGTCGTGTTTCAGGATCCCAACTCATCACTCAATCCGCGCATGACGGTACAACAGGTGATTGCAGAAGGGCTGGCAGTACATCGTCCTGAATTAAGTGCCGCCGAGCAGGAAGCGAAAGTGATCGCCGTGATGCAGGAAGTGGGGCTGGATGCGGAAAGCCGTTCACGCTACCCCGCAGAGTTTTCCGGTGGTCAACGTCAGCGCATCGCCATTGCCAGAGCGCTGATTCTGGAGCCGCAATTAATCGTGCTGGATGAACCGACCTCTTCGCTGGATCGCTCAGTGCAGAAGCAAATTCTCACCCTGCTGCGCCGTTTACAGCAGCAGCACCAGTTAGCGTATCTGTTTATTAGCCATGATTTGCAGGTGGTGCGCGCACTCTGCCATCAGCTGATTGTGCTGCGCCAGGGTGAAGTGGTGGAACAGGGAGAATGCGAAGCGTTGTTTAACGCACCAGCCAGCGATTATACGCGTCAGCTTTTAGCCTCCGCGCAGGGCGAATCGTTAACTCAGTGACCTTCAAAGGTTTCCGCGATGGCAACGCCCTGATTTTTCAGGCAGCAGTTGGTAGTGCTTTCGTCGCCACGCTGAATCAGTAAACAGGGCTGCCCTTCACACAGGGCAATTTTGCATTCGACCTGAATCTGCGCCAGCGTCTCTTGCAGCTGGTGCAGAATTTCCAGCGCGGGATGGCCATCGTGGCTTAACAGACGCAGTGCGACGAGATCTTCATCGTGCACACCGTTGACCGCTTCCTGACGTTCAATTTCACCGACATGGTCGGCTGACCAACGATAATGTTGCGGTAAGCGATGCATAACCGAAAGTTGCAGCATAATTACAGTCCCCAGAGACGTTAACGCTTATTCACGACGACGGCGATTACGCAGTGAATCCCTACCTGGTAAACTCAGAATACGGACGTCAAGGTTTGCCTTCTCGTTTTAAACACAAAGCATGTAGCAAAGTTATTATTTGCGAGCTTTCTCGCATTTATGCCTATGTGTACCTTGTTCGGCGGCAGTTAACAATCATTTTAGACGCAATATAGTTACTTTATTACACCTAAATTTTCACATTATGGAAACATTAAGCATAACGAATATGTGGGGATTCGCGAGTGAACGTGAAGAATTGATCGCATACGGCAAGAGGGAATGTGACAACGGCGCGGTTTTTTATTCGCGATTTCAATGGCTCTAAAAACCAGTGAACTCCGCGATCAACCGCGCCGTGAGAGGAAAGTGCAGGTTTACGCGTGGCGTGGACGTGCGGCGTAGCTAAACAACAAAATGGATACGGTTGCGCACAGGGCAATGGTCGCCACCATTGGCCAGGCGCTGTTGATACTGACCAGTGACAGCAATGCCCCCACCAGCGCACCCACGCCAAAGCGCAAAGTACCGGCCAGTGACGATGCGGTGCCCGCCATATGCGGAAACTCATCGAGAATCACCGCCATCGCGTTCGAAGAAACCGTCGAGACGCAGCCGATAAACATCGCCACGCCAAACACCAGCGACAGGAAACCTAAATCCAGCGCGCTGGCAATCAGCAGCCAGATGCCCATCGCAAACTGTATGATCAGTCCGATACGGAACATCGCCAAAGGCCCGAAGCGGCGTACCGCGCGGCTGTTGATCAGCGTCATGACAAACAGGAACACCACGTTAAGGCCAAAGTAGTAGCCAAAGTTTTGCGGTGAAACGTGATTCACTTCGATGTAAACAAAAGGCCCGGCGTTGAGGAAGGTAAACAATCCCGCAAAGGAGAAGCCGCTTGCCAGCATGTAGCTGAACGCACGTTTATGGCGCACCAGCGCGACGAAGTTACTCAGCGTGGTTCGCAAATGGAAGCGCTGCCGCTGTTCAGGCTTGAGCGTCTCGCGGATCTGCGTTACCACCAGTACGGTAGTGATCAATGCGGCCACAGCCAGCGTCCAGAAAATCGCGTGCCAGTTCCACAGCAGCAACAGCCAACCGCCGATAATGGGTGCCAGTAACGGTGCAATGGTAGTGACCAGCATGACAAACGACATCATGCGCGAGAAATCCTCTTTCGAGTAACTGTCTCGCATCAGCGCGTTAATCACCACGCTGGCCGCTGCCGCCGACAAGCCGTGCAGGAAGCGCATAAAGATCAGTTGATCAATGGACTGTGACAAGGCACATGCCGCCGCGGCGCAGGCAAAGATCAGCGTGCCCAGCACAATCACCGGTTTACGTCCGTAGCTGTCCGCCAGCGGGCCATACACCAACTGCCCGATAGCAAACCCCAGAATGTAAAGGTTAAGCGTCATCTGCACGCTGCCTGCCGAAACGGCAAATTCGCGTGCGATTTGCGGCATTGCCGGCAAATACATATCAATGGAGAGCGGCATCAGCATCGCCAGCAATCCCAGAATCACGACCAACCCTACCGGTGAATTCTTTTCCTTACGCACCGCTTTCTCCCGCTATTTGCGTTTTTTCAGCTCTTCTGGCAGGCCGATGCTGTCGACCTCTTCTTCCGTGAGTTCACGGTATTCACCTTCAGCCAGGTCGTCATCCAGCACGATCTCGCCAATGCTTTCGCGATGCAGCGCGGACACATGATTACCCATCGCGGCAAACATGCGTTTGACCTGATGATAGCGGCCTTCCGTGATAGTTAAACGAGCGGCCTTTTCGTCGAGGATTTCCAGCACCGCCGGTTTGGTCAGTTCTTTCTCATTGTGCAGTTGAATCCCCGTCGCAAACTTCTCCACCAACGCAGGGTCAATCGGCTCTTCTACCTCAACCAGATAGGTTTTTTCGAGGTGATGGCGCGGAGAGGTAATACGGTGTGACCATTGACCATCGTCCGTCAGCAGCACCAAACCGGTGGTATCGATATCCAGGCGGCCCGCCGCATGCAGCTTAAAGGCAGCCGGTTCTTCCATGAAGAACAACACGGTAGGATGATCGGGATCGTCAGTGGAGCAGACATAGCCCTGCGGCTTATTCAGCATGAAGTAGCGTGGACCGGTTTGCACCACCAGGGGGTTGCCGTCGTATTCGATTTCGTCATCTGGCAACACTTTGTAGCCCGCGTCGCGAACCACTTCGCCATTAATGGTGACTTTCCTGGCGCGGATTTCGCGGCCAGCGATAGCACGGCTGACTTCCAGCTGCTGAGATATGAATTTTTCGAGTCGCATGAATTCGCTTTTGCCTGTTACTACGGAGGGAACTGAAACGGCGTTTTTAAACCGTTAAAAAAGTGTGGGCAGTATAGCTTGATCCTTCGCCTGCTAACAGTACCGCGCCTGCGTTTCAGCTGTTTTCATGGCATAATGCGTGCCCGTTTGAAAAAAAAGTTTGCCCTGATGTCCTTCACCCTGCGCCCGTACCAGCAAGAGGCGGTTGACGCCACGCTCCAGCATTTTCGCCGCCATGATGCGCCCGCCGTGATCGTGTTACCAACGGGTGCCGGTAAAAGTCTGGTGATCGCTGAACTGGCGCGGGTTGCCAGAGGCCGCGTGCTGGTGCTGGCGCATGTGAAAGAGTTGGTCGAGCAGAACCACAGCAAATATCAGGCGTATGGTCTGGAAGCCGGTATTTTTGCTGCCGGTTTGCAGCGCAAACAGAGCGAAAGCAAAGTGGTATTTGGCAGCGTGCAATCCGTGGCGCGCAATCTGGATCGCTTCGACAGCGCCTTCTCTCTGGTGATCGTGGATGAGTGCCACCGCATCAGCGACAACGAGGAGAGCCAGTATCAGCAGCTGTTCGCCCATCTGCGGCAGCATAATCCTCAACTGCGCCTGCTGGGGCTCACCGCGACGCCCTTTCGCCTCGGTAAAGGCTGGATTTATCAGTTTCACTATCACGGCATGGTACGCGGCGATCAGCACGCGCTATTCCGCGACTGTATTTATGAATTGCCGCTGCGCTACATGATCAAGCACGGTTTCCTTGTGCCACCCGAACGGCTGGATATGCCGGTCGTACAGTACGATTTCAGCCGCCTGATCCCGCAAAATAACGGTTTATTCAGCGAAGCCGATCTCAATCGCGAATTAAAGCAGCAGAATCGCGTGACGCCGCACATCATCAGACAGATCGTGGAGTTCGCGGAGGATCGTCGTGGCGTGATGGTATTCGCCGCCACGGTAGAACATGCGCGTGAGATTTTATCTCTGTTGCCCGAGAACAGCGCGTTGGTGTCAGCGGAAACAGTGGTGAAAGAACGCGATCGTTTGATCAGCGAATTTAAAGCGCAACAGTTAAAGTTTTTAGTGAACGTCGCGGTGCTGACCACCGGCTTTGATGCGCCGCATGTGGATCTTATCGCCATATTGCGCCCCACTGAATCGGTCAGTTTGTATCAACAGATTGTCGGGCGCGGCCTGCGTTTGTCACCAGGCAAAACCGACTGCCTGATCCTCGATTATGCTGGCAATCCGCACGATCTCTTTACCCCTGAAGTCGGCACGCCAAAAGGCGCCAGTGACAATCAGCCGGTGCAAGTGTTCTGCCCAGCCTGTGGTTTCGCCAATACCTTCTGGGGAAAAACCACCGAAGATGGCCATATCATTGAACATTTTGGCCGTCGGTGTCAGGGCGTGATGGAGGATGATGAGGGCAATCGTGAACAGTGCGACTATCGCTTCCGCTTTAAAAGTTGTCCCGACTGCGGTGCAGAAAACGATATTGCGGCCCGCCGCTGTCATCAGTGCGATCGTATTATGGTCGACCCTGATGATATGTTGAAAGCCGCGCTAAAACTTAAAGATGCACGTGTGCTGCGCTGCGGCGGTATGACGCTGGAGCAAGGGCGCGACGAGAAAGGCGAATGGCTAAAAGCGACCTACTTTGATGAAGATGGCACCAGCGTCAGTGAACGTTTTCGTCTGCAAACGCCTGCTCAACGTAAAGCCTTCGAGCAGCTGTTTATGCGCCCACACCAGCGCGCACCCGGCGTGGAACTCGGTTGGCAAACGGCTGCGGATGTTATCGCTTTGCAGCCACTGCTGCGTCATCCCGATTTTGTGGTGGCACGCGCGAAAGGTCATTTCTGGCAAATTCGCGAGAAGATGTTCGATTATCAAGGACGTTATCGACGCGCGAATGAGCTGCGTTAAGCGACGGAATCATTTGCCCGCGTCTTCTATTGCGGCTATAATGCCGCCCGCTTTTGCATCCGTAAAAGCATATGAATAACCGTCTGTTGCTGGGTCGCCTGTAGCAGAAATGATTGAAGAGAAATCAAATGACCACTTTCAACGCTGAAGTACGTAAAGAGCAGGGTAAGGGTGCGAGCCGCCGTCTGCGTGTAGCAAATAAATTCCCAGCCATCATCTATGGCGGAAACGAAGCGCCAGTTGCTATCGAACTGGACCACGACGTTGTAATGAACCTGCAGGCTAAGCCTGAGTTCTACACCGACGTGCTGACCATCGTTGTTGATGGTAAAGAAGTTAAAGTTAAAGCTCAGGCGGTACAGCGTCATCCGTTCAAGCCAAAACTGCACCACATCGACTTCGTTCGCGCTTAATCGCCAACGAGTTGAAAAGAGAACGCCGCTTACGCGGCGTTTTTTTTGCCTGAAAATCAGTTACCGCCGGTTCGGCGCTGTAACTGATCGCGCAGATTAGGCGGTGTGCCTTTGATGGTCAGGGTATCGGTCGCGGGATCCCAAAAAATGCGCTCGCCCAGTAGCATGGCATCAAAATTCAGCGTCAGGCCGCCACCGCTGCCAGCAAACTTGGTCAACTGGCGTAATGTGCTACGGTCAGCCGGGAAATGCTCTTCCAACTCATAACCCTGCTCCTGGGTAAAGGCCTGGAAGGTTTTCTCTCCCAGCGGCGGCAGTTCACTGGAAAGATCTTCCAGCGCAATCTCCTCACCCGCCTGCAGTTGGTCGTTGCAGTAGCTGTAAACCTGCTGACGATAGTTCTGGCGCTCGTTCTTATCGAGATTCGATTCCGCGCAGTAATCATCTACCGCCTGCAGCAACCCCCGGTTCTGTGCTTTGGTATCGAGTCCAACGCTGGCACCGAGGAAATCCATAAAGAAATCGGCCACTTTGCGCCCGACGCGTCCACGCAGGAAGGTCAGATAACGGGTGGATTCTGGGTTGGTTTCCCATTCAGTAAGATCGATACGCGCCACAATATCCGCATGATTAATATCGAGATAATGAGTGCTGCTAATATCCAGTTGTTCATTGACGCGCATGCTTGACTGGCTGCTCAGCATCGCCACCAGCAAATACTCCACCGCCAGATAGCGATAGTGCAGGAACAGCACCACGCCACTTTCCGCAAACGGATATTTGCCCAGCTCATCACGCAGACGCCCGGTCGCGGCACGGCTAAAGGCCAGAAAGTCATCTTCCCCTTTGCGGCAATTGCGCAGCGCATCGGCCAGTTCACTCTCTTCATTAAACAGGCCATAGGCTTTGCTTTTGGCGCTGTACACCCGATGCAGCTCTTCTGCCATCTCTTCTACCGCACGGGTCGCGGGCAGCAAAGTGTCGCGCAGGACCACCTCAAGCTGGTTTTCATCACGTTTGACTAACTGATGCAGGGCAATCTGGTCGATATCCAGACTCATGGTAGACTCTCCTTTGGGCTCAGGCGCGTATTCAAACACCGCCCGCCGCTGCTTTCAACTCCACGCACAAACTGATCGCTCTGCTTGCGATTTAATTGCGGAAAAAAGCGCGTTGTTACGGTAATATACCGCCTTTTCACACTTGATTAGTCGACGATATGCCACAATCATCCCGTTATAGCGACGAGCGCGTAGAGAAGCTTCTCGCGCAGATGGCGCAGATTCTTGAAAAAGACAAAGCGCCAACCGACCTTTCCCTGATGGTGTTAGGGAACATGGTAACCAATTTGATTAACACCAGTGTCTCGCCGGCCCAGCGCCGCAGCCTGGCGAAATCTTTCGCGGAAGCGTTGCAGTCTTCCGTTCGCGATGACAACGCCCACTAAATTGCAGATCTGACCTCATAAATATGGTAACCAACCGGCAGCGCTACCGCGAAAAAGTCTCCCAGATGATCAGCTGGGGGCACTGGTTTGCCCTGTTTAACATCATCTTCGCGCTGATTTTAGGCAGCCGCTACCTGTTGGTCGCCGACTGGCCCGCCTCGCTTGCGGGCCGTATTTATGCCTATACCAGCTGGATTGGCCACTTTAGCTTTATTGTGTTTGCCGGTTATCTGCTGATTATCTTCCCACTCACCTTTGTGGTGATGTCACAGCGATTGCTTAGGGTGCTGTCGGCGATTATCGCCACTGCCGGGCTGACGCTGATTATGGTCGATAGCGCGGTATTCAACCGCTTCCACCTCCATCTGAATCCGGTGGTGTGGGAGTTGGTCATCAACCCCGACCAAAGCGAGATGGCGCGTGACTGGCAGCTGATGTTTATTAGCGTACCGGTCATCTTCCTCGTGGAGATGTTGTTTGCCACCTGGAGCTGGCAGAAGCTGCGCAGCCTGAATCGACGCTCATTTGGTAAGCCGCTGGCCGCGCTGTTTATCTGTGCTTTCTTTGCCAGCCATCTGCTGTATATCTGGGCCGACGCCAATTTCTATCGCCCGATTACCATGCAGCGCGCCAATCTGCCGCTCTCCTATCCGATGACCGCGCGACGCTTTCTTGAACGCCATGGCTTGCTGGATGCGCAGGAGTATCAGCGTCGTCTGGTGCAACAGGGTGATCCTGAGGCGCTGTCAGTGCAGTATCCGCTGAGTGATATCACCTTCCGCGATGGCGGCACACGCCACAACCTGCTGCTGCTAACCGTTGATGGTTTGAGTCATGACAATCTGGATAAGGCACTGCCATCGCTGAATCAGTTTGCCAGTGACAACGTACGCTTTACCCAACACTACAGTGCCGGGATTGCGCCGGAGAAAGGCATGTTCGGGCTGTTTTACGGCATCTCCTCCAGCTATATGGACGGCGTACTTGCCGCGCGCATGCCTTCGGCGTTACTCGGTGCGCTAAATTCGCAGGGGTATCAGTTTGGTCTGTTCTCCTCCGATGGTTTCAGCCAACCCTTGTATCGCCAGGCGCTGTTAGCGGATTACAGCCTGCCAGAGGCGGATGCTCAGCCAAACAGCACGACGGTGAACCAATGGCAAAACTGGCTCAACGGCCAGAAAGCCGAGGGTGCGCCCTGGTTCTCATGGATTTCACTTGATGGCGTCAACGTGACTGGCGAAAGCATTAAAGCGCGTCAGCGCAGCTATTTGCGCCAGGCTAACAGCGTTGATGAGCAAATTGCGGCCGTGCTACAGACGTTGCAGCAACGCGATTTGCTCAAAAATACCGTGGTGGTGATTACCGCCCAGCGTGCGGTTACGCCGGATAATGATGATAATCCGGGCAACCGTGCAACGTTACGGGTGCCTCTGGTGGTGCACTGGCCGAATACGCCGGCGCAGACCATCGATCGTCTGACCGACCAGCAGGATGTGATGACGACGTTAATGCAACGTCTGCTGCACGTGCGCACCAATCCGGCCAACTATTCACAGGGTGAAGACCTGTTTGCTGCTCAGCGCAGTCACAACTGGGTCGCCAGTAGTGAAGAGGGCAAACTGGTGGTGACTACGCCAACCGTGACGCTGGTGCTGAATAACAACGGCAGTTACAGCGCCTACGATGCACAGGGCAATAAGCTGAAGGATCATAAACCGCAGCTGGCGTTGCTGCTTCAGGTGTTGACAGAAGAGAAGCGCTTTACCGCAAACTGATTAATAATGAGGCAGTTAAAACCTGCGCATATTGCAATCGTGAGCGGAACCAGTAGACTACTTCTCCACGTTCGGCACGTAGCGCAGCCTGGTAGCGCACGGTCATGGGGTGTCCGGGGTCGGAGGTTCAAATCCTCTCGTGCCGACCAAAATCCTATAAAAAAGCAGCCCTTGTGGCTTAATGCCAGTCAGTTAAGCCTGACTGGCATTTTTTCTTCTTGCTGTCGGATATTTATAGGGTCTCTCTTTCACCACCCTTGGGAACGAGCGCTCCCGTCGTCCCGGCAGTCTGACCATCTCTGCTAT